>JBCCRV010000120.1:0-13532 GCA_039201085.1 Myxococcota bacterium
GTTTCATCCTCGGCAGCCAGCTCCACGCCACCAAGGCGCCCTTCGAACTCGTCGAGCGCGTCCGACCACGCCGCTTTCGGGTGCGCGTCAATGGCCTCACGGAGCGCCTTTCGGCTCTTTGCATCCACCTTCCGGTAGCCCGCGCCAAGGGCCTTCGCCCACGCGGCCACCGCATCGTCGAACCCGGAAAAGTCCGGCCGTTTCTTCCGCCCCATCGGGCCGATGGTAGCGACTTTGACGCGAACGATCGACAGGGCCGTGCGGGCTGCGTCGATCGCAAACGCCCACCGCAAATCAAAAGGCCGCGCCCTTTCGAGCGCGGCCTTCTACTGGCGCGAAGGCCTTTGGCTAGCGGAGGCCGAGCAGGGTGGCGCGAACGGCTTCGGCGGAAAAGCCCGCGGAGAAGCCGTCGGCGAAGCGGACGTCGAAGATGCAGTCCTGGCCCTCGACGCGCGTGCCGTCGCCGTCGATGCAGGCGGAGATGACCGGCTGGCATTCGGCGCCCGTAGCAAGCTCGAAGACCTCGAGCCCGTCGGCGTCGAGGTCGACGTCCGCCGGCGCGCCGGGCGTGCTGATGATCCCGGCACCGAAGCCACCGATCAAGATGTCCGCCAGCGTCAGGGTGGCGCCGTCGATGCACGGTGGTTGATCGCCGCCCGGGATCATGCCCAGGAGGTCCACCGGCAGGCCTATCGTCAGCGTGCTCAGCGGCACCACGCCGCAGAGGCGCCCGTCCGTGATGCCCGTGACACGTGTGCCGTCGCTCGTCGACATGCCCGTCAGGCTGCTCTGGCGCAGCGAGACCGGTATGAAACCCAGGGGAATGTTGACATCTTCGGGGCCGGCGGCGACGACCATGCCGCTCGCAGCCGCCTGAAAGGACGTGGATGGCGCGCCAACCGCATCAAACGATGCGAGGTCCCCAAAGAACTCGCCGCTTCCCGACAAATTGTTGGCGTCGTTGCCGTCAGCATCCTCGCCGATCACCCACGCGAGCGTGAAGGAATCGTCGTCAGCCATCGTGGGGTCGTCGAGGCCAAGGGCGTGAAGGAGAACGATCAAGTCAACGCCCACGTTGAGCTGGCCCGCGAGGAAGCCGTTGACGATCGGTCCCAGCGAGGCGGAGAAGGCGTTGTCGGGCACGCCATCGCCGGAGAAGTCGCAGCCTTCGCCCTCGCCGAGCAGCGCGAGCTCCGAAAGGACGAGCGTCTGCTCTTCCTGGCAGTCTGCGCCGCAGCCATCGAAGGCGTCCGTGTTGCTATCGTCGCAGGTCTCCGGGGCGGTGATCGTTCCGTCGCCGCAGGAGAGCAGCGAGAAGCAATCGTCGGCGCAGTCGGGCTCACCGTCGCAGACCTCGCCCGTGGCGACGTCGCGAATGCCGTTGCCGCAGCGCTCGTTCGACAAGCAGTCGGAGCGGCATCCATCACCCGAGAGGTTGTTGCCATCGTCGCAGACTTCGTCGCCGCCCACTTCGCCGTCGCCGCAGAAGGGTTCAAGCTCGCACGCCGACGAACAGCCGTCGCCCTCGTCCGTGTTGCCGTCGTCGCACTGCTCGCCGCCTTCAAGGTCGCCGTTGCCGCAGTTGGCCGGCGGCCGCCCAACGTCCGGTCCGCCACCGTCGGCGGGCACTGCACTATCTCCGGCGTCGGGGAAGGGAGCGCCGTCGGACACGTTCGTGTCCAGGTTGCCAAGGTCGAAGATGATGGTCGTGTCGGGACCGGCGTCCGTTCCAACGGTCGAGCTCGAGGAGCAGCCAAAGGCGAGCAGCAAGGCAAGCAAGCGATAGTTCATAAAACCTCCGGCGAGCACGCTAGCGCAAAAAGCTGCGGGGCGTCAGGCGCAGCGGGGCTAAACGCAAAACGCGCGCCGCTGAGTGCGACGCGCGTCTGCTTCGCTAGACAGTTGGATCAACGCGCGGCGGCGAAGCGCTCGGCGACGCGGTCAACGACGCGCTCCGTGGCCTCGCCCTCGCGGTCGCCAACGAGCGTGCCCGAGAACTCGAGGTCGGAGCCGGGACCGCCGGACCAGATGGCGTCGGCCGTGCCTTCGAAGGCATCGGCCTGAAAGTCCACGTTGCCATCCGTGCTGCGGCCCATACCCGAAAGGGTGAGAGATTCGTAGTCGAGCAGGCCGGTGATCTGATCTTCGATCTGGCTTCCGGCCCAGGACACGCCGGCTTCGCAGGCGTCCTCGGTCACATCTGCGACGACCTCGTTGATCGGTGAGCCCTCTTCGTCCACGGCGTCCGCCAGGCTCGCGGCCAAGCCTTCGCAGTTGATGAGGTTTTCGAGCACCTCCGTGATGCTGCGCGGCGAGTCCGGAAGGCGCGGAAGCACGACCTCGTTGAGGGCGATGCCGATGACCTCGCCGAAGGGGATGTTGTCGAAGGTGTGGGGAGCGATGGTCTGGTTCGGACCGTCGAAGGTCACCATGACGCCGTCGACGCGCTGGCCGGTCAGGGCGCGGGTGATGATCTCGTCGCCGACGGGCACGCGAATCTCGCGCAGGCGGTGAATCGCCTCGGCGTTGCCGAACTCGTCGGGCTCGGGCACGGAAAGGGTGCCGGCCAGCGTGAGCTCCGTGAACACGCGGTCGAGCTCCGCGCCCGCCTCGAGGAGATCGTCGATGTAGTCGGGGCGGTTCAGGTCCTTGATCGCGTCGTTGATGAAGCCGCCGATGAGCGAGCGGCTGTCGCGAAGCAGATCCTCGGCCACGCCAGGAAGAATGCCCGAGTCGAGGGCGAGGTCGATGAGCCAATCGGCAGGGTCCGTCGTGAGGCCCGTCGCGGCGCCAAGCACGAAGTTGAGCACGCCGTTCGCTTCGGTCACGTCGAAGGTCTCGGTCATTTCAAAGGTGCCGCCGTCGATGCGAATGACGTCCTGGAGCTGCATCGTGATGTCGCCGGCGCTGAAATCGACGTCGGCGCAGCGGAAGGCCGCCACGGCGCCGTCGCTCGTGTAGCCGAGGGCGTAGACGCTCGTGGGCGTCGCCGTGTCGACGCGCTCGAAGGTCACGGCGTCGCCGGCGCGGGTCGTTTCCACGTCGCGGGGCGAAGGCACCGATCCGGCAAACTCGGAGCAGCGGAAGTTGGTGAAGAGGCCCACGTCGATGTCGCCGATGCGGCGCTCACCGGAGTAGTCGGGAATGACGCGAAGCGTTTCTACGGTGCCTTCGGTGACGTTGATCTGAACCTGGTCTCCGTCCGTACCAAGTGCGGAGGCAACTACGCGAAAGGTTGTTGCCGACCCCGACCGAATAACTACGGACGCGCCACCATCGCTGGCCGTGAACACCGTAGGCTCGGCAACGCGTGCGCCGCCGTCATCGCCTGTGATTTCGAACGTAACACGGCCGTTGTCGACGGGCTCGCCATCGCGATCCGTGTAGACGACCGAAACCGTCGTCTCCGAGTCCTCGCTCATGGTGACACGCGACCGGGTGAACTCGATCGTCGCGCCATCCTCAACGATGGTGCCGCCGCCGAGGTCGGAACCCATGCCGCCGTCGGGCACGGGGCCGACCGTCGTTGAATCGCAGGCGCCGAGGCCCAAAAGCGCAACAAGAAGAGGAAGTCGTCGTAGCATTCGATAGTCCAAAAGGGGTCGTTGGAGGCGGCTTCGTGAAGCCATTTAGCATAGTCTATTCACACGCCGTGCCATCAAATTCGCGCACGTTCGCCGAGGTATCGTAGCCGATCTCCCTAAGAAAATGCTCGTGCCATTCCGGCGACGCGCTCAAAATGGGGTCACATGACCCCACAGGGTGTGAGCTCCACTGTCCAGTGAAAACTCTCACGTGAGTGGAATCACGCTGCCTTCCTGCCCAAGCGCTCAGCGCAGCAGGGCAGGGCGACCGAGAGGGCCTTCAACGTGTCAGTAGCGCAGCACGAGGGCGCCCCAGGAGACGCCGGCGCCAAGGGCGCTCATGAGCACGTGGTCGCCGGGCTTGATCGTGCCCTTGCGAACGGCCTGATCGAGCAGAATCGGAATCGACGCGCTCGACGTATTGCCCACGGTGGCAATGTTCGAAAGCACCTTCTCGGGCGGGTATTCGGCGCGACGAACCACCTGATCGATGATGCGCGTGTTTGCCTGGTGCGGCACCACCCAGTCGATGTCCGAAGGCGCAAGGCCGGACTTTTCCACGGCTTCTTGGCTGGCCGAATAGAGGTTGCGGACGGCGGCCTTGAAGATGTCCCGGCCGATCATCTGCACCTTCTCGCCAAAGGGGATCTTGAGCGAGCCAGCAAGGCTGCCGTCCGAGTGAATGCAGGCCGAAAGCACGCCCCGCTCGCCATCGCTCGGCCCGAGGACTGCGGCGCCGGCTCCGTCACCGAAGAGCACGCAGGTGGTGCGGTCGCTCCAATCGATGACCCGCGAAAGGAGCTCCACGCCGATGACGAGCACGCGCTTCATCGTGCCCATGCGAATGAAGGCGTCGGCGATCTGCACGCCGTAAATAAAGCCCGCACATGCCGCTGACACATCGAAGGCGGGGCAGTTCGTGGCGCCGATCTTCTGCTGCACAAACACCGCCGTGGCCGGCATCTGCATGTCGCCCGTGACCGTGCCCACGACGATCATGTCGAGCTCGTCGGCGGTCACACCGGCGGCCTCCATCGCGCGCTCGGCGGCGCGGGCCGCCATATCGCTCGCTAGCATCGACTCGTCGGCGATGCGCCGCTCGGAGATGCCCGTGCGTTCGCGAATCCACGTATCGCTCGTATCGACCATCGCTTCGAGGTCGGCATTCGTGCGAACGCGCTCAGGAAGGAAACTCCCCGTTCCCAGGAACTGGCTCTGCGGCGTGGTCATATATGCATGTCCCGCGCAGGCAGCTCCCGCCGCGGCTGACGAGCATAACCCGAGCTGGGCATGGGCACCACGGACAAAGCCGAAACGGTGCGTTCTTTGCCAACGAATCGATCGATATTTTAGCAACGCCCGCGCCGCGTTCTGCGCTGCCCCTTGCCCTTGACCGTGCCCGCTGCCCGTGCCTGGCGAACCCAGCCCGAGACCTTCAGCTTGGCGAAAGCCAAGGCAGCAGTTGGTCGAGCGCACCCTCGTCAACGACCACGTCCGCCGCTTCGCGCAGCACGGGCTTCGCGTGAAACGCCACACCCACGCCCGCAGCCGCGAGCATGAGTCGATCGTTCGCGCCGTCGCCGACGGCCATCGAGCTCTCCTTCGCGCATCCTTCGAGCGCAAGGAGCTCCGCAAAGACTTCGGCTTTGCGATCGGGCGTTACGACGGCGCCGGCCACTTCGCCCGTCAGCTTCCCCTCGGCGACGGCCAAGGTGTTTGCGTACGCGTGGTCCAGTCCAAGCCGTGACTTCACCACTCGGGCCGCGAACATGAACCCGCCGCTCACCACCGCCGTTCGGCAGCGCATCGCGCGCAGCCCAGCCAACAGCGCTTCGGCACCATCCATCAAGGGAAGGGACTGGGCCAGCTCCGCCAGCCGGTTCACTTCGAGCCCCTGAAGGGTCGCCACCCGCTGGCGCAGCGATTGCTCGAAGTCGAGCTCGCCAGCCATGGCGCGACGCGTCACCTCCGAGACTTGCGCGTGCACGCCATGGAGGCGGGCGAGCTCGTCGATCACCTCCGCCTGAATCAGCGTCGAGTCCATGTCGAAAACCGCGAGACGAAGGGGCAGAGTGCCGGGCCAGCGCATGGCTTTGCCTTGGCCGCTTTCGCCCTCGTGGACAAGGCGGCACGGCTGGGCTACGCCGCGGGGCGATGGGCCTGAGCGTCGGTATCGTCGGGTTGCCCAACGTGGGCAAATCCACCCTTTTTAACTCCTTGTCGTCGAAGCAGGCGGAAGCGGCCAACTACGCCTTCTGCACGATCGATCCCAACGTGGGCGTCGTTCCCGTGCCGGACCCGCGCTTTGATGCGCTCGTGAAGCTCTTCAAGCCCGGTAAGGAGATCGCGGCGACCGTCGACTTCGTCGACATTGCCGGCCTCGTACGCGGCGCGAGCAAGGGCGAAGGACGGGGCAACGCCTTCCTGTCGAACATTCGCGACGCGGACGCGATCGCCCACGTCGTGCGCTGTTTCGAAGACGACAACATCGTGCACGTCGACAACCGCGTCGACCCCCGAGCCGACATCGAGACCATCGAGACGGAGCTTGTGCTGAAAGATCTCGAGACCGTTCAAAAGCGCCTCGACCGCGCACGACGCGCCGCAAAGGGCAATAACGCCCTGGAGAAGAAAGCCGTCGTCGTTTGCGAAGCCCTCGAAGCGATTCTCGACGAGGGACGCCCCGCCCGTGACTACGACACCTCGGACCTGGGCGACGATGAGAAGCACATCGTGCGCGATCTCTTTTTGATCACGAACAAGCCCATGTTCTTCGTCGCCAACGTCAAAGAAGACCAGCTCGGCAGCGCCGAGAGCGATCCGCTCGTGGATCAGGTCCGCGAGATCGCAGCGACCCGCGGCGCGCCCGTCGTGGTGATCAGCGCCGCCATCGAAGCGGAGATCATGCAGCTTCCCGAGGAGGACCGCGCCGAGTTCCTCGAATCACTCGGCCTTGAAGAGCCGGGCCTGCACCAGGTGATTCGCACCGGCTACGCCATGCTCGACCTCATCACCTACTTCACCTGCGGTGAAACGGAGGTGCATGCTTGGACCATTCGCAAGGGCACGAAGGCGCCCCAGGCCGCCGGCACGATTCACTCCGACTTCGAGCGCGGGTTCATTCGCGCCGAAGTGATCTCCTCCGAAGACATGCTCGAATACGGGTCCGAGCAGGCGGTGAAATCGGCTGGTAAGATGGGCGTTGAAGGCAAGGAGTACGTGGTGCGCGACGGCGACATCATGCACTTCCGATTCAACGTATGAGCCAACGCCGATACAAGGGCCGATTTAATGCGCACCGCGATTCCTACGAATCGCGGACGACTCGGCGCGCGAAGCACCGACACGCAGAGGTGGATGCACCGCCTTTGAACGCCGCGCCGCCACAGCGTCGCGGCCTTCAAGAGCTCGACAGCTCGATAAGCGCGGCCGTTCGATGAGCACGGGCTTCGATGCCTTCACGAAGGCCGCTTCCGGTCGGGGTGAAACGCCCGCCGAGGGCTACCGCATCGCAGCGCCCCTGCTGGACCGCTGGCCATCGTCCGGTCGCGTCAACGTCCCCGTCGGGCCCTTCACGTTCTTTCCCTCCCACGTGGAGCACGAAGTCTACGACCCACGAGACGGCACCCTGATCGCCGCGCACGAAACACGCGCCTTCGTACTCGACGACGGCGGCACCCTTCGCGAGTTTTTTCTCGGCGGAAGCCGCGTCCTGCCTTTCACCGTCGACGAGCTCCTCGGCCTCGCCGCCCCCTTCATCGGCGCCAGGCTCGAGGGCGAAGAAGGCGAACGCTACCTCGGCCGCGCCGACGAAGCGCGCTGCAAAGCCGAGCTCGAATCACGCTTCGGCGCCGCCACCGACCTTCTCGGCATTCCCCTTCTCGAATCGGTCCTTGCCGAGCTAGAAGGCCGCCGCCGCTCGGCCATGGCCACCATAGGCGTCGCCTTGGGCCTCCTCGGCGGCATCGTCGCCATCGCCCTCGCCGTGGCCCACCCCGTGATGAAAGCCGTCGTTCTCCTCGGCCTCGGCTGCGTGCCCGTGACGATCCTCTGGGCAGCGCAGAAGACCCGAAGCAAAGCCGGCGAAGCCCTGGCGCGCCTTCCAAACTGACCCGTTCGACGGCATAGGAAGGCGGGCGGAGCGGCACATCTCGCGCGGGCGGTTTGGGGTCCGACGCCAAAGGCGGCGAAGGACCGCGAGCACAGCGAGCGCGTCCAAAGTACGGGGCCCCAGCTCGCCCGCACGGGGTCTGCCGCGCAGCACGCCGGTTCCCACCGGCGAGCGGCCTCTGCCGTTAGTTGACGGCAATTCGACGCGGCTTGAGCGCCGCCTGCTTCTCCAGGCGCACTTCGAGCACACCGTTCGTGTAGCGCGCGCTGACGTTCTCCGCGTCGATGCCCGTCGGCACGCGCACCTTACGTTCAAAGTGCACCGCTTCCTCGCCGCGGGTGCGCGTGGCGATGAGATGAAGGCGTGCGCCTTCGAGCTCGATCTGCAGGTCTTCTTCCTTCAACCCTGGAAGGTCGGCGAGAAGCACGTAAGCATCTTCGCCTTCGAAGAAGTCGACGCGAAGACTGCGCGTTCGCGCGTGGGAGTTCGTTTGTGCGAGTTCGTTCATCGGATCGTGCTCCAGGACTTAGGCGTTGACGGTGATCGTGCGCGGCTTCTCAGAAGCGGCGCGGGGGAGGGTCATCTCGAGCAAACCCTGCTCAAGGGTGGCCGTGACGGCTTCGCCATCGACGGCGAAGGGAAGCGTGAGTCGATGGGCCACGCGGTAGCTCTCGCGCTCACGGTGGAGCGTGCGAAAGCCCTCCGGCGGCGCGACCGTGCGCTCGCCTTCCAGCGTGAGATGCCGCCCGTGCACGGTGATGTTGAGTTCGTCGGCGCTGAGGCCAGGCAGCTCCGCGCGAAGCGTCAGACCTTCCTCCGTCTCTTCCAGAAAGACCGGACGGAGAGCCCGCGTTTCGGGCAGGAAGCTTCGAGTCCAGCGATCGCGAAAAACAACTTGGGGAAACATGACGCTACATTCCTTTCGATTTGGTTGAAGGTGCGGTCGCAACACCGCGCTCTCCGGCTGCCGAGCGATCGCCCGTTCAGCCGGCCTGCCATCGACGGGCTACGCGCCACGCCGACACTCAAACGAATAAGCACGCACAAAGGTCGGTCAACCCCCGCGGGTTTCCCGAAGTGATCCGCGCTCCTTCGACCCCGGTGCCCCGAAGCCTCACGCGCAGACTCGCTCGTGTGCACGATGGCGTGACCTTGACCGGTTAGTCCCAATTGCATTCGCGTAAGAGTCAAAGGAGCAGGAAGCGGAAGAAGGACGCCGAACGCTCGACGCCGGACGCACAACGCACGCAGCGGAGCGCGGGACGCACGACGCACGGAGCCGAACGCACGACGCACGACGCACGGAGCCGAACGCCGAACGCCGAACTCACGACGCACGGAGCCGAACGCCGGACGCACGGAGCCGAACGCCGAACGCCGGACGCACGGAGCCGAACGCCGGACGCACAACGCACAACGCACGCAGCGGAGCGCAGGACGCACCGACGGCCGCTCGCCGCAGACCGCACGGTGCGCAGAAACGCCAAGATCTGGGCGAAAGGGAGGTGCCACGGGCATCCGAGAACATCTGCTCAGACACTCCCGGTTTGAGGGCTGGGGAGATGGAGTGAGCGCAAGTGCTGCGGTCGAATGCCCGCGCGAACGCGCCCTACTTCCAGCGTCGAGCATCGTGCTCTGAGCGTCGTGCGTCCTTCGTCCTGCCCCTGCTCTCGCTTTAACCGAATGGCATTGGGTCTAGCCCTCGAAGGCGCGCACACGGACGCGCACGTCGGCCTTGACCTTGAGCGCCCCGAGCATCGCCGTGTACGGTGTGATGCCGTAGTCCGGCTGATGCACCATGAACTCGCCTTCGAACGCGTCGCCGCGACGCTGAAGCGAAAGGCGCAGCGGACGCTGACGACCATGGAGCGAAAGGGTGCCTTCGATCGCTGCGTGATCGCCTTCCCGCACGGCCCGTCCTTCGAAGAGGGCGTGGGGGTGGTTGGCCACGTGCAGGACTTCCTTGCGCATCGTGTTTTCAATCTTGCGCTTGTCCTTGTCCGAGAGGGCGCGCGGATCGTCAACGCCATCTTTCTGCGCGCACATCACCTGAAGACCGCCGAGCTGCACCCGCACCGTTAGGGCCTCGGCGCTTCCGCCTACGGAGACGTCCTGCACGCGAATGCGAAGGTCATGGGCGACCCTCGACAGCACGCCCTCCTTGTAGGTGTAGACCTCGATTTCCGCTCGCATGTCCGGGAGCCTACACCGTTGACGAAGAATCGCGCGTTCTTGTCGAAGGACGGTGATGACCTAAAAAAGTCCAATGATCTTGGATACCTAGAAACTGGGCGATGAATGCCGGCGCACACACGACGTCCATCCGCCCAGCCTGGTATGCTTTTGCGGGGTCCTCACCTCACCAACGCCCATGAAATCACCTTCCCCGATCGCCGCCGTTTCTTTGGCCCTGGCCGCCGCCGCCCTGGCCGCCGTTGCCACGCCGGGCCACTCCCAACGTGAAGAAGACGAGCCCCTTCCCGAGCGCGGCGTGGTCGTCGAGATCGACTCGCCCGAACGCAGCCTCTACAAGATCGCGATCCCCAACCTTCGCGGCGACGGCACGCTGGGCGGCAGCGGCGCTGAGGTCGTACGCAACGACCTGCGCCTCGTCAGCCTCTTCGAGGTGCTGGACGCCCGCTCGTTCATTGCGGACCTGGACGCCGAAGGCCTGGGCATGCGCCCCGGCGCTTGGAGCGCCGTGGGCGCCCAAGGCGTGGTGAAAGGTCAGGTCACACGAAACGGAAACCAGATCAGCGTGGAGATGCGTCTCTACGAACTGAGCCGCGGGCAAGAAGCGACGCTCACGCGCACCTACCGCGGCAACGCTGGCCAAATGCGCGGCTTCATGCACGATTTTGCCAACGAGATCCTGCGCACGATCACCGGCCAAGCGGGCGCCTTCGACACCCGGATCGCTTTCGGCCGGCGCATCGGGCCGGGCCGGAAGGACGTGTATGTTGCGTCCTGGGACGGCGCGAGCGTGGGCCGCGTGTCGAGCGCCGAGGGCGTGAACATGTTGCCGGACTTTGGGCCGGGCGGCGTTTGGTACAGCCGGCTCACGGACGTGGGCATGTTCATCACCCACTCCAACGCCGGCAACCGGCGCATCATCGACGGCGACGGCCTGAACATGGCACCGACAATCTGCAACGGGCGCGTGTACTTCAGCTCCACGCGCGACGGCAACAGTGAAATCTACAGCGCCAACACGAGCGGCGGCGACGTTCGACGCATCACGCGCCATCCCGCCGTTGACGTAAGCCCGCGCTGCGGCCCCGGTGGTCGGCTCGCCTTCGTTTCGTCGCGCCATGGCTCGCCGCACGTGTTCGTCATGAACGGCAACGGTTCCGGCGTGCGCCGCGTCACCTTTCGCGGCACGCACAACCAAACGCCCGCTTGGTGCATGAACGGCCGCGACCCGCTCATCGCCTTTACGGGCCGGGGCGGCGGCCTGGATGTGTTCACCGTGAACATCAGCACGCAGCAGTACACGCGCGTGACGCAAGGCCAGGGCACCAACAAGGACCCGGCCTTTTCGCCGGACTGCCGTATGATCGCGTTCTACTCGTCTCGAGGTGGCATCTTCGTGTCGCACCCCGAAGGCATGAACCAGAACCAGGTCATTCCGGGGAACGCCGAAACACTTCGCTGGCGGTGAGCGACAACGATCCCTCGCTCCGCCCGCCCCTTCCGCCCTTCGGGCTGGACGCGGCGCGGTGGCAGCGGCTACGCGTGCGCGCCTTTGGGGCCTGCATGCTCGTCCTTGTCGTGATCGCGTTCCATCGGCTCACCCGACGCGGCAGCGAAGCCCCGCCACGCGGCGAAACGGTGATCTATGCTGTGCAGTCGGCGAACGAAGGGTGCGACGGGTCCTTGCCCGTCTCCAACGCGCCCGCGTTCTTTGTGGAGCGCGACGACCCAAACGGTGCGCGCTTGCTCTTTCCCTGCGGCGAGCTCGCCACATGCCGCACCCTCGCTGCGGCGCCCGCGCTCGCGATGGTTCGCCCTACGGTGCCACCGCCCGGAAGACCCGTCGCGACGGACGGATACTTGCTAGCGCCGGCGCCCCTCGGCGACCCCACGGAACGCACGGTGCGCCACGGCGAGGGCTGTCGTCGGATGCGTCATATCGCCGAGCTCGATGGCGGTGCCTACACGCTTGAGCTTCGGCTCGCGGACGTCGAATGCAGTGCCGCATCGACGCACCTCCCCTGCGCGCACCGACGCACGTATGAACTCGTACGGACGGACTGAATCATGGCAGCCCGCCGTAGCGAAGATCGTGGCACCGTCACCAGTTCGGGCTAGGCTGCCCCAATGCGCTTTGCCCTTCGACTTAACTCGGAGCTTGCTCCGCGAGTCGAAGGTGCCGCACGCGCCGTAGGCGCCCTCCCTGCCGGGGGTACGGATGCCGACGTTGTCTTTGGCGACGACCTGCAGGCCCTGCCGACGGCCGGCCCACGCACCTTTCTCGTACAGCCGCGCGACGCATGGCAGCAGGCCTATCGCCGGCGTCCTTCCCTTGGCCTGCTGGATGCCGACGGCAACCTCGAGCTCGAGGTTCGGTGGGCCCTTCGCCCGCGCACACCCGTGGAGGCGCCGATCGCAACGACGGCGGACGGATGTGCCGTGCTTTCGGGCAGTCGCATCGCACGCTTCAACGAAGCCTTCCGAGCGCTCGTGGGCGGCGGTGAGCTCATGGAGCGGCGACTCTCCGAGCTCGTTCACCCGGACGACCGGTGGCAGCTGCAGCCGCTCATCGCCGGACAGATGCGTCACGCGTACCTGCAGCTCCTCACGGGTTCGGGAAGCCGCCTTCAAGCGCGCGCCAGCGCGACGCCCTCGAGTGACGGCACAAACTGGGTGCTGATTCGCGAACTCGAGCGCGGCGCCCTCCGGCCGCAGGTGCTGCTCGCCGACCGCCTCGCATCGGTCGGTACGCTGGCGGCGGGCATGGCCCATGAGCTCAACAACCCGCTGAGCTTCGTGCTCAACCATCTTCAGCTGATCAAGGAAGCACTCGAAACGCCCCAGCCAAGCTCACTTGGACAGTTTCGTGAAGGCGTCGACGTCGCCATCGAGGGCGCGAAACGCATGGCGCGAATCGTGCGCGACCTTCGCACCTTTTCCCGCGGCGACGGCTCCGCCGTTCGCGGAGCCGTCATCGACGTTGAACCCGCGCTGCGAAGCGCGATCAACCTCTGCGAACACGAGCTTCTTCATCGCTGCACGCTTCACGTGGACATCGGCCCGATGCCGCCGGTGGTGATCAACCCCTCACGGCTGTCGCAGGTGTTCATCAACCTGCTCGTCAACGCGAGCCAAGCGCTTGCCGAGTCCGAGGACGCGCAAGTTCGTGTTCTGGCCCGCACGGACGAACAGGGTTGGGCGACCATCGCCATCGAAGACACGGGCGCGGGCATTCGAAGCGAGGACATCGCGCACATCTTCGAGCCTTTCTTCACGACCCGCGCAGCCTTTGAGGGCACCGGCCTAGGGCTGTCGATCTCGCGACGGCTCATCACGGATGCGGGCGGCGAAATCCGCGTCGAAAGCACCCTCGGCAAGGGAAGCACGTTCACCGTTCGCCTTCCGCCCTCCAGCCGTAAGCCGAACGCGGTGGAGGTTCGCCCGACGCCCGATGTCCCGCCCGCGCCGGCGCGCGTGCTCGTGATCGACGACGAACCCTTGATCGGCCGCGCCATGGTTCGCGCCCTTCGCGGCCATGCGGTGCAGACCGTGACAAACGGTGACGACGCGCTGGAGCAGCTGAAGCGCGAAAGCTTCGATGTCGTATTCTGCGACGTCATGATGCCCGATCGCTCGGGCATTCA
>JBCCRV010000121.1:0-13454 GCA_039201085.1 Myxococcota bacterium
AGACCTCAATCAAGCGAACCTCGCTTGATTGAGGACTAGAAACCTGACCAGCATTGCCGCGTTGTCGCTTTGCGACGACAGCACAACGCCTGCAGCCGTCCCAACCCGAACCCCGATACCTACAGGGGCGATGCGGATTCGGACGCTGCATTCGTCGCGCTCTCGGCACAAATTGCCGGGCGGCATTGCTGGTCGGGTCTTTGGCGAAAACAACGCCGTACGGCCGCGGACCACGTTCGCGCTCGAAACGTCGCGTTCGAGCTTCCATAGCCGCACCCAGTGTCCCGTTTCCCCACACGCGTGGCCGAACTCTACGCTTCAGGAGTCGAACGGACGCGGTTTGACGGTTTGCGCACATAGCGGCGGCCTTATGCCTTGAGGTACACTTCTTCGGTGGGTCAGCGGTACCGGCTCAGATTTCTGCTTCAGGAGTTCGACCTTCGCGGCCCTGAGGTGCTGATCGGTCGTAGTCCTGATTGCCATATCACGATCGAAGACCCGCTCGTATCGCGCCGGCACGCACGGATTCGTATTGAGGACGGGGCGCCGCCGGAACTTCGCGACCTGGGCAGCCGGAACGGTGTTCGCCTCAACGGCACCAAGATCGATGGGCCAAAGTCGCTCTCGAACGGTGATCGCCTTCGCATCGGAACGCAGGAGCTGGTGTTCTTCGTGCCGCGGGAGCAAAAACGCGAAGCTCGCACGACCGGGTTCATGGCGACGTGCCAGTCCTGCGGAACGCCGTACCCGGAGTCGGTGGAGCGTTGCCCGCACTGCGGCGCAACGGCTCGTGAGGACGACACGATGAGCGGCGTGCTGATTGAAGCCCGGCAGGCTTGGACCTTCCAGCTGCTTGGCGAGGTCATCGACCGAGCCCTTGAAACCGATCGTCTCGATCAAGCCGACCGAATGATGCGCCGAGCGGCACGCGAAGTGGACGAGCGCCTGACGGCTGGCGACCGATTGCAACAGGAGCAGCTCAGCATCATCACCGGCTACGCCCTTCGTTTGGCGGAACAAGCCGCGGATGCCGGTTGGCTGCGCTGGTCTTTGAACGTGCACCGTCAGCAGCAGGTGTTTCCCGGGAGCACGTTCATCGAACGGCTTGAGTCGCTGAACATCGCAGCCCTTGAAGGTGCGGAGCACATCATTCGTGACTTCGTTGCCTGGGCCAAGACCGAGCGCGAAACGCTCACGCCGCCGCCGCCCGCGGAGGCCGTCGCCCGCATGGATCGCATCGTCACCGCCTCGCTCGCCCCGTAGCCCCTCGCTTGTTCGCCGTCTTTCGGGTGAATGGGTGGGCGTGACTAGTGAAGGGTGCGCGTAAAGAGTGAAGGGTGCGCGTGACGAGTGAAGGGTGCGCGCGTCACGAGTGAAGTGGTGCGGGCGGCCGGTATCGAGCACACCATCACCCATCACCCATCACCCATCGCCCTTCAGCAGCATGACTTTGACAGGTTCTTCCACGGGTAATACCCGAGAGGGCCTCGGGTCCGTAGGACCCAACCAGCCGCCTTTGAACCTGTGATCACCCACCATCAGACGCCTTCGATGTTCATCACTACCCCTTAGTGACCAAAGGCGGCTAGGCTTGAATCACGCGAAGCAAGCCCTCGAGCTGCTTTACGCGAAACGCTTCCGAGGGTGAAAGGGCTTTGCCATCGAGGGCGTCGAGGTAGTTCTCGAGGGGCGCGGAACTCGGCGACTTCATCTTGCGAACGCTCTTGTGGAGCGTTGCGATTGCGTCTTTCTCAAGCACTTCCTGCAGTTCGGTGTGCAGCTCAAAGAGCCACGTGAGCCAGCGCTCGCCGTCCGGTCCCTCGCAAAGCCGAAGCACCAGGTCGACGGCATCTTTGCGCGTGCTGTCGAAGATGCGTCCGTCGCCGCTGCTGGCCGTTCGCAGGCGTTTAAGGCTGGGTCCGAGAATGCGTTCGGCTTCGTCGTAGCGACCCATGGCGAGCGCTTTGTCGGCGATCGCCTTGATGAGATGAAACGACGAGCCAACGGCCGTGGTCTCTTCGGGCGCGTCGTCTTCCAACATCATCTCGCGCGTGGCTCGTGTGCCCGTAAGCGTACGCGTGCCCAGGCCGAGCGGGCGGTTGCAGCCGCCGCAGTGCGTCGCATCCGTATCGTTCAAATGACCGCAGTGCGGGCACGCTTGAAGCTGGAGGGTGGCCGCCGAGCGGTTTTCGTTCTGCTTGAGGAGCAGGATTTCTTGCGACCCGATCTGCACCCGGTCGAGATGCTGGAGTTTGCGCCGGCCTTTCACCTTTTCGCCGTTGACGGCGACACCGTTGCGGCTGCCTAGATCCTGCAGCTCCACGCTCGAATCGGTCACATGAAAGGACGCGTGCCGCCTTGAAACGAGCGCGTCATCCAAAGCGAGGCTGCACTGGGTGGAACGTCCCACCACAAACTCTCCGGGCGAGAGCTCCAGGTCCGTCGAGCCGTAGCGCAGGCGGAAACGCGACACCCGCGAAGTCTACCCAGAATCTCTCAGGTCCCTGGAGAAAATCGACTCCGAATGTCAAATGTGCCCAGGTGAACGCGCGCTTCGTCGCAAAGGGTGGCGTTTCCTAGCGCACTTTGCGCACACCTTAGGACGGTTGGCCGTTGGCAGTTGGCGGCGCCAATGAAAAAAAGGGCCGGCGCTGAATGCCGCGGCCCTTCGTTTTACCTGCGATACGGCGAGTACCTCACCACAGGAGTTTTGATCGATTGAGTGTGGATGATCGGCTTCGAGGTCGGCGGGCGTCCGACGCAGGACACGCCGAAGCGTATTCAAGGAGGAGGGCCGTCGAGATCGACGGCGAGGGCCGCACTCAATCGGTCAAAACTCCTGTGGTGAGGTATTAGCACCTCACCACAGGAGTTCGCTTCACGCTACAGCGTGAAGACCTCGCCGAGGCCCGCGACGGTGCTAACGCCGTTCTCCGCCGAACCGCCTTCTTCGACGGCCGTCGTAAGGAGCTGCTTCAGTGCGACGATCTCACGCACGTACTGGTTGAATAGGCTTGCCTGCTCGCCAAGCACCCCCTGCGAAGTCTGCGAGTTCACCAGCATCACATACTGCGCTTGGTCCGTGACTTCCTGCCCAGTGAACACCTCCACGTCCTGCGTGCGGCGGCTGCGGCGGGCAGCGCGAACCTTCACGCTGGTCTCGCCGTTTTCCTCTTCGATATCGACGAAGCCCAGGTCGCACATGATGCGATTTTCCTGAATCTTCGGCACGCAACCGATGAGTGATCGGGCTTCACCGGCGGCCGTGGCGGCCGCGTTGAGCTGTTCGCGACGCTCGTCGCCGGACGTGAGGCTCACAATCGACTCGATGGCCGTCCATGCGCGGCCCGTCGTTTGGTAGTACTTGAAGATCGACGTGACGGTGGCCGTTTCCATGAGCGCGTAGTTCCGGTTCGAAAACGAGTCCGCCGGGAAGGGCGCCTGAATCTGGCGGAGCGAATCGATCGCCTCGTAGTCGACGGTGGGCGGGTTCGAAACGGCGGCGGCGGCGGCGCGGTCCACCAGCCGCTGCGCCTCGGCCACGCGTGCGCTGCCTTCCTGGAGCGCCGTTTGAATTTGGCCCGCGTCACGAACGACGTTGTTTCGCGTCTTGCGGTCGTTCATCACGCTACCGCTCGCATAGCCGAAGAGAATGCCGACCACGGCACCGATGGCGATGAGCAGGAAGTTTCGGCCGCGTCGCTTCTTACCCACCTCGCCCTCATCGACGGCGCTGTCGTCGAGGACGAGACGAACTTCTTGCGGACCGGCGGCCGCAGCGGGGGCGGCCTGAGCGAAGGGATCGTTCGATGGGGGCGGTGCCGAAGGCTGCTTTGGCGCAAACGGTGAACCGGCAGGGACAGCCGCCTTCGGGGCCACGACGCCCCCCGGAGGTACGATGCCCTTGGGCGGCGCAACGCCGCCGGCGGGCGGTGCAATGCCGGGTGGCGCGATGCCTGGAGGCGCCACCGCACCCTTGCTTTCTCCCCCCGCGGCGCCCGGTGTGTTGGGCGCAATCGTCCGGCCCAAGCGAGCCTTCAGGTCCTTGATCTTGCGGGGTTTTTTGGGCTCGTCTGCCATGGCTGGCGGGACCGTATCGCTTGGCCGCTCACCAAGTCAAGGGTGCGGCGGGTCGTCGGCGGCAGGCATTTCGGCCGAATCGCGCACGTGGCCGAGACCCTGCGGAGCGGTGCAAAAGGTCCGGCTTGTCAGGGATGGCGGGCTGGGGCTAGTTTCAGCGTCCATGAAGCCTCTCGACGTCGAGGAACGCCGCGTACGCTCCTTTGACGGCACTTCGATCGCCTACCATGTGGTTGGCGAAGGCCCGACCGTGTTGCTCTGCAACGGCCTCGGCGGCAGCTGGATGGCTTGGACCCACCAAATTCGGTACTTCCAGCAGCGACGCCGGTTCATCGCTTGGGACTACCGTGGTCTCTACAACTCGGCCACGCCAAAGGATGAAGGCGCCCTTCGCGTCGAAGATCACATGCGCGATGGCCTTGCCGTGCTTGAGGCCGAAGGCGTCGAAGAAGCAACGCTCTTTGGCTGGTCGATGGGCGTACAGGTGGCCCTCGAACTCTATCGGGAGCGCCCGACGGTGGTGAGTGAGCTCGTGCTCATGAACGGCGTGGCGGGCACGCCGTGGCGCACGGTGATGAACGTTGGCTTCCTAGGCGACGTCATTCCACCGGTGATTCGCGGCATCGGCGGCATGCCCCGCATCGCCGAGGCCGTCACGAAGCGCGTGACCAACATGCCCGAGACGATTCAGTGGGTGAAGCGCATCGGTTTGGCGGCGCGAACGCTCGATGAAGAGGTCTTTCACCAGCTGGCCGCCAGCTTTCAAAAGCTCGACATGGCGCGGTACATGCGCGTGCTTGAGCTCCTCGGTGAGCACGACGCTTCGGACCTGCTTGAACACGTCGACGTACCGACGCTGATCATCTCCGGCGACCGTGACCTCTTCACGCCGCGCTCTGCTGCCGAGCGCATGGCGCGCCGCATTCCCGGGGCGGAGCTGATGGTCGTGCCCGGTGGCACCCACTACGTGGCCGTCGAATACCCGGAGCTCGTCAACCTCCGCACGGAGAAGTTCCTTCGGGAACGGGGCGTCTAGATGACCGACCACGATTCGGCGGACGCGAACGTGAAGGTCGAGTAGGTGGTGCGCTCGACGCTCGTCTGGTGCGCGTTCGTGGCGTTCGTCGGCTGTGGCTCGACGGACGGCGAAGACGCGACGAGTGACGCCGATCGTCGCGCGGTGCAGAGCGCGCTCCTTTCCTTCGACCGACGCGCAGAGCCGGTGCTCTCCCGCGTGGATGCGCTCGTGCGGGATGACCGCCACGGCGCCGCCGCGGAAGTGCTCGACCAGGCGACCTTGAGGGCCCTTCAAAGCGCCATCGGGGAGGTGGAAGCCGTGGAAGTCGCGGGCGCCGACGGACGCGCGCTTCGTTCGCGCGCCATGTCCTTGCTCGTCGAGCGCCTCGATGCGGCGGACGCGTACCGGGGCGTGCTCAGCCGCGGCCGCGTGGAAGACTTGGCGTTCGTCGACGCGAGTCGGCGCTACCGCGAAGCCGAGGGCGCCTACGAGGCCTTCTTGGAGTCGCTGGAAATGCCCACCGAAGACGAGGAAGGAGAGGGCGAGCTGTGATTCTCGTTGTCGACAACTACGACAGCTTCACCTACAACCTCGTGCAGTACCTGCTCGAGATTGGCGCCGAAGTCGACGTGCGCCGAAACGACGCCGTGAGCGTCGCCGACGTGCGCGCCCTGGCGCCCAGCGGCGTGCTCCTTGGACCCGGACCGGGCCGGCCGCAGGACGCCGGCGTCACCCTCGACGTGTTGCGCGACGTTGATCTTCCCATGCTTGGCGTGTGCCTTGGCCACCAGTGCATGGTCGAGGCGGAGGGCGGGCGCATCGTTCGCGCCGAGCGGCTCATGCATGGCCGCACTTCGCCGATGCATCACGACGGCAAGGGCGTCTTTGCGGGATTGCCGACGCCTTTCAACGCCACCCGCTATCACTCGCTCATTGCGGAAGATACGAGCCTGCCCGAGACCTTCGAGAAAACCGCGTGGACGGAGGAAGGCGAGCTCATGGGCATTCGCCATCGCACGCGTCCCTGGCGGGGCGTGCAGTTTCATCCCGAGTCGTTTCTGACCGAGCACGGCCATAGGCTCCTCAAGAACTGGATCGATGCCCTGTGAGTGATCGCGCGGAAGCGAACGCGGGCGCTGAGGCCGTTCGGCGCGCCCTTCGCCGGCTCCTTCACGGCGAGGTGCTCGACGACGGGGCCGTTGCCGAAGTGATGGAAGCGCTGCTCGCGGGCGAGCTTTCGCCCGTGCTGGTCGGCGCCTTTGCTACGGCCCTTGCCGCACGCGGTGAGAGCGCGCGCGAGCTTGCCGTCGCCGCCCGCGTGGTGCGAAGCCATGGCCGCTCCATCGACTTTGGCGACGGTCCGCTCATCGACACGTGCGGCACCGGCGGCGACGGAGCGTCCACGTTCAACATCAGCACCGTCGCGGCTATCGTTGCCGCGGGCGCCGGTGCGCGAATCGCCAAGCACGGCAACCGCGCGGTGACCAGCCGATCGGGCAGCGCCGACGTGCTCGAGGCGCTCGGCATTCGCCTGGACGTGAGCGAAGACGTGCAGCGCCGCTGCGTCGACGACGCGGGCATCGCGTTTTTCTTTGCGCCCAATCACCATCAGGCGCTCCGCCACGCCGCGGCGGTGCGCCGGGAGCTCGGTGTTCGTACCTTCTTCAACCTTTTGGGTCCGCTCGTGAACCCGGCGGGGGCCACGCACCAGCTCATGGGCGTGTACGATCGCAAGTACGTGCGCGCCTGCGCGGAGGTGCTCAGTCACTTGGGCGTGGCCGGCGCGTGGGTCGTGCATCACGAGAGCGGTCTTGACGAAATCGGCACCGTTGGCCGGTCCTTTGTGGCCCGCCTCTCCGCAGGCGGAGTCGAAGAAGCCGTCGTCGGCCCCGAAGACTTCGGACTCGAGCCCCAGCCCATCGCGAGCCTCGCCGGCGGCGATGCGAAAACGAATGCGGCCATCGCGATGCGCATTCTCGAAGGCGAGCGCCGCGGCAAGGACGCGGGGCCGCGCGCCGCCGTCGTGCTCAACGCTGCAGCGGCGCTGCTCGCCGGAGGGCTGGCAAGCGAGCCCGAAGCCGCCGCTACGCTGGCTGCGGATTCCATCGACGAAGGCCGCGCCATGGCGCGTCTAACGCGCTGGCGCGAGCTCACCCAATGAGCCGTCTGGACGCCATCGTTGCGCGTAAGCGCGCCGAAAACCGGCGCCGCGCCCGCTTTGCCCACCTCTACGAAAGCGATTCGCGTGCGCGCCCGATCGAGCTTCGGCGAAGCGACGCCCTGAAGGTCATCGCCGAAATCAAATACCGCAGCCCCAGCGCCGGCGCGATCCGCCCCTGGGCACCGGGGGACGAAGGCGTCGTCGCGCGCGCCTACGAGGCCGGCGGCGCGTCCGCGATCAGCGTGCTTGCCGACGGACCGGGTTTTGGTGGCACGCCCCTTCGCGTTCGGCGCGTCGCCCAGGACACGGCCCTTCCCGTGCTCTACAAGGGCTTCATTCTTGAGCCGCTTCAGCTGGACGTGGCGCGCGCGATGGGCGCTTCGATGGTCCTGCTCATCGTGCGCAGCCTGAACGACGAAGCGCTTCACGCCCTGACGAGCGCCGCCCTCGCGCGCGGCCTCACGCCCGTCGTCGAGGCCGCCGACGGCGCCGAACTTGCCCGTGCCCTCACCGTCGACCCCCGGGCCATCGTCGGCGTGAATGCGCGAAACCTGCACACCTTCAACGTGGACATGAACATGGCCCGCGAGCTCGTCGCCTCGATTCCCGCGGGGCGCATCGCCGTGCAAATGAGCGGTGTTCGCAGCGTCGACGACTTTCACGAAGTGGCGAAGGGACGCGCCGACGCGGTACTGATCGGCGAAGGCCTCATGCGCACGAACGACCCCGCCGAAACGCTTCGCAGCTGGCGACGTTAGGGCGACACGCGAGACTTTCACCCGGCGAGAAAAGCGCAGTCTTCGGGCGACACGCGGGCAGTGCCGTCCGCCTAGGCGGACCCCCCGAGCTCCTCCTCGGCAACGCCCGGTGCTTATCCAGCCGCGGATTGGCTCTCGGCGAATCGATCGGTGAGGTGGATGACTATCTCCGGAAGTGCTTCTCGCTGGTCCGCGGGGAGCGCGGATGTACCGTGCCGGGCGCCGAAGCACTGCGCGGCCATCGCACCTATCGAGTCGCAGTCGCCGCCGGCTTCGACGATTTGCGTGATCATGCACTGAAAGTCGCCACTATCCGCCGCCAACGCATAGCCATGAATGGCCAGCGGGACCGATTCGACGACGTATCCCGAGGTGCCCATGCGAGCGCCCAACGCGGGGACCGAGTCCGAGCACGTTCGAAGCTCACCGAGCCGGTCACGCACGCGCGTGTCGGGAAGCTCGTCGAGCAGCATATCGAAGAGCGCGCTTCGGCCACGCCACGGCTCGGTCGCCGCGTGTTGAATCGAAAGGGCCAGGGCGAGGGCGCCCACGTACGCTTCGTCGCTATGGTGCGTGATGCGGCACACGTCACGCAGCACTTGCCGGCCCCTTCGCGTAGCCAGGTCGAGCGAGAACGCGAGGGGGGCGACGCGAACGGCGGCGCCATTGCCGGCGGCCATCTCGCCCTTGCGGCCGACGAGGGCCCAGTGGCCGCCCACGCTCAGCTCGCGTAGCGCCTTCGTCGTGGCGGCGCCGAGGCCGATGAATCCGTGCTCGCGATGCCAGCGAACAAAGTGGTCTGCCACGGCTTCCGGCCGAACGCCGCCCCGCTGCTCCATCACCGCCCGACAGGTGGCGAGCGTGAGCTGCGTGTCGTCCGATATCGACCCCACGCGAAGCGCCGAGACCGGACCCGGTCTGCGACCTTCGTGGGCAAACGCCAACGCGTCGGCGAGCGCACCCGCGAGCAGGCAGCCGCGTATCCGATCGGTGTCCGCCGGCGTTCGCTTCGTCTTCCGTCTCCAACGCACCGCGAACGGCGTAAGCACCGGGAGACGTGTGCGCAACGGTTGATCTCGACGCGACCGACGAATGCAAGGCACTCCAATAAAGGTCAAAACTCCTGAGGGGCCTACCCGCAGAGATCGACTCGGTCGTACGCGATTGCAGCAACTTCCCGAACCACATGGCGGGGCTCGAAGCGACGTGCGAGCGCGGTCAGCGGTCCCTAGCGCTCGCAGTGCGGAGATCTTGAAGCACGCCCTCGACGATGTGCCAGCAGCTTTCGTCAAAAACGATGCCGTTATGGCCGACGCCTTCCAGCACGTATTCCTCCGAGCCTGGCCAGCGGGCGGCGAGCCGTGGGACCGTACCGTCTTCGTCGGCCACGACGTTGATGGCACGGCTGCGAATTGGGGCCTCCATGAGGCGTTGGACGATGTCGCTGTCGGGACGGAGGGCCGCCGCAAGGCTGCCCGGTACGGCGCGGGCCACGCGCGTCCCGCGGTGCGGTGTTGCTAAGGTCACGACGCATTCGGGAACGTGCGGCACCTGCGCGAGCGCGTCCCGACAGAGCAGGCCTCCCAGCGAATGGCCGAGGAGGATGACCGGCCGTTCGAAGCGTTCGTTTTCGAGCTTCGAAAGCACGCGTTCGAGTACGCGCTCGTAGCGTTCATGGGGGCCGTAGTCGATGGCGTCCGTATCCACCACATGCCTGCGGCTGAGAAAGTCGCGCATTGGATCGAAGACCGGCGACGCAGCGAGGTACCCGTGTACGAAGAGCATGTACACGGGCGCGTTTCGGTTGCGTTCCTTCGGAGCGCGCGCGCGGCGTGTGCCGATCAAGAGGCCCTGTCGGGCCATGGCTCGGAGACCGCGAATCCGACTTCCGACGCTCATGGATGCATCGCCTCCGTGGCGGCTTCGGGCCAGGGAAAATCGACCACAAAGCGCGCGCCGCCGCGCTCGGACGTTTCGATTCGCACCCGGGCATCATGACCATCGGCGACTTGCTTCACCACGGCGAGGCCCAGCCCAATGCCGTGGTCGTGCCCGCTGACGAACACTTCGAACAGGCTCGTCCGTGCCTCTTCGGGAATGCCGGGGCCTTCGTCGTCGACGCTCAGGAGCACGCCCGCGTCGCTCGACTCGATGCGCACTTCGATCGAGCCTTCGGGAGGGGACGCCTGAGCGGCGTTGCGCAACAGGTTCCACAGGAGCTGGCGAACGCCGGCGCCGTCCAGCGGGATGTGCGCCTCGCCCTGGCAGCGAAGCTCGAGGCCATCGAAGCTGTCGTCCGCACGGGCGAGGGCGAGCACTTCGTCGACAAGTTCGCGTAGGTTTGTTGGCGTGGGCCGTACGACCGTGGGCCGCGCGACGTGAAGCATCTGGTTCACGAGGCCGTTTAGCCGGTCGACTTCCCGCAATACGATGTCCACCAAGGCGCGGTCTTCGGCCCCGAGTCCATCGGCGTCTCGCACGAGCTGCACCGAACCGGAGATCGAACCGAGCGGATTGCGAATCTCATGGGCCAGTGCGGAGCTGAGTCGGCCGAGCGTGGCAAGCCGCGCTGCGCGGTCGGCGCGCTGACGCAGCTGCCGCACCTCCGTAAGGTCCGTAAAGATGATCAGCGTGCCTTCATCGTCGCGAAGGGGCGACGCGGTGAAGCCGACGGGAAAGGTGGTTCCATCGGCCCGGTGGGCCACGCCTTCACCGCGGCCGCGGGCGTCGGGTGCGACGGGAAGAAACGCATCCACGGGCTGACCGGCGAGCTCCGCGCCGAGGAGCGTGCTCGCCATCCCGTTGCTCGTCTCGATGAGCCCCTGCGGGCTGACGGTCATCAAACCGGACGAGAGCGACTCAATGATGTTTTCGTTGAGCGCCTCCACGCGCCGAAGGGAGCGGCGACCTTCGTCGAGTCCTGAGGCAAGACGGAGGGAGAGCGCGCCGACGATGGCAAGGCCAAAGAGGTTGGCGAGGAGGATGAACACCAACGTGGCGCCTTCGAGCTCGTAGATCGTGGCGGGCTGGTCGGGTGGCGCGGGCAGGACGCCCTCCGCAATGCCCACGCCGACGGCCACGTACATGACCGAAGCGAAGGCCGCCGTTCGAAGGACGGCTCGCGGCGAAGACACGAGGGCCGCCGCAAGGATGGTGACGCCGTAGAGCGTCGTAAAGAAGCTGCCGGCGCCGCCCGTGAGGTAGACGAAGCCCGTCGCCAGCGTCACGTCGAAGGCGAGCTGCGCGCCCAGGATCACCCCGGTGAGCTGGCGCCCGGCAATCAACGCGGCGACGATGGCGGACGTCGCGAACGTGAGCACCACGAGCGTGATGAGCGCGTTTACCGTAAACCCGGAGAAGCCCCGCTCGCTCGCGAGCAAAAGCATGCCCCCAAGGAGGAGGCTCGCAATGACGAGGCGCGCGAGGAGGATGCCCTGGAGCCGCCGCGAGGGGCGCTCGGCCTGACGCGCGGCGCTCAGCTCACTCAGCCTGAATCTTGCCGGCAATGTCGAAGATCGGCATGTACATCGCGATCAGAATTGTGCCGACGATGCCGCCGATGAAGACCATCATCACCGGTTCAAGAAGGGAGGTTAGCGCCGCGACGGCCACGTCGACTTCGTCTTCGTAGAAGTCCGCGATCTTGTTGAGCATGTTGTCGAGCGCACCGGTTTGCTCGCCGACGCCGATCATCTGAACCACCATCGGTGGAAAGACGCCGGTAGCCATGAGTGGCTCGCTCATCGTCTGGCCTTCGCGAATCTTGTCGCTCGTGTCGTTGATCGCTTTCTCCACGATGACGTTGCCCGACGCCTTCGCGACGATCTCCATCGCGTCGAGAATGGGCACACCCGACGCGAGCAGGGTGCCGAGCGTTCGCGTGAAGCGGGCGACGGCGATCTTTCGCATCACGGGCCCAATGACGGGCATGGTGAGAAAGAGCTTGTGCCAGAACTTCCTTCCGCCCTCGGTGCGAAAGCTGAAGCTGACGCTGCCGACAAGGATGAAGATCGTCAGGATGATCCAAATCAGGTTGCCGACGAACCAGTTGCTCATGTTGATGATCACCTTCGTAAGCTTCGGCAGCTGGTCGGCGCCGCCGAACTCTTCGAACATGCCTTCGAAGGCGGGAATGACCCAGGTCATCATCACGAAGATAACGGCCACGGCGATGCCAAGAACGGCCGTGGGGTAGACGAGGGCGCCACGGACCTGGCGCTTCAGCTTGACGCGCTTTTCGATGTAGACGGCGAGGCGGCCGAGAATCGTGTCCAAAATGCCGCCGAGCTCACCGGCGGCGATCAGGTTGATGAACAGCTCGTCAAAGACCTTTGGGTGGCGTGCAAGACCCTCCGAAAAGGTGCCACCCTGCTCGACGAAGCCCTTAATATCCTTGAGGATATTGTTGAACTGCTTGTTGTCGCCGCCCTGCGACGAGAGGATGTCGAGGCACTGCACAAGCGGTAGGCCCGCGTCGATCATTGTGGCGAACTGGCGCACGAAGACGACAAGTTCTGCTTCGGAAACGGGCGAGCCGATGGAGATATTGAACTCCCGCGGCTTCTTCTTCACCTTGACGGGATTGAGCTGCTGTGCGCGAAGGCGGTTCTGCACGAGCTCGGCGGTTTCCGCCTCCATCGTGCCCTTCTTTACTTCGCCGTTGCGCCCACGCGCCTCCCAGACCCATTCGGCCATTCGTATCATCCTCCAGCGCGAGCTGCGCGCGGCAGGGCCCAGTCTATCGGAAGGTCGTTGGGCCGGTCAAAATCCAGCATGGTGAATCGACTTCGTCGATTCACCGGTGGGGTTCAAGCCGCGATGGCCAGCCGGATCGTTGCACGCGCCGCGGGAACACCTACTGCGGATGTTTGGCGACGGAAGCGGTCTTCTACCGGTACGGGTTCAGCTCGAGGTCGCTCGCCGGTGCGGGCCGCATCGTGGCGCGCATGGTCGCGCGCATGGTCGGAGTTGGCGGATCGGCCTGAACTTCGGGCTCGGGAGTCGGTTCGGGTTCCGGTGCTGGCTGTGCTTCCGGCTCCGGCGCCGGCTCGCTTTCCACCCGCGAACGCGCGGCTCGCTGCGCACGGCGGTCCGAGCGTCGGTCCCTTCCGGCAGAATCGCGGTGGTTGGCGAGGGCCCGTTCGCTGAGCATCGAGCCGATGCCGAGGATCTCTCCGACATCCTCCGGCGGCGTCCCAACGGCGTCCATATTCACCGCGTCCATGTCCACGGCGTCCATATCCACGGAGCCCTCGGCCTGTCCGTTGGCAAGGGTGGGTTCCGGTGCCGACCCTTCTGGCTCGGCCACCGCTTCGGCGGCTTCGCCCGACGGCGGAGCCGCTGCGAGCGGTTCATCCGGCTCGGCGTTGCCGCCGGGCGCGACGGCCCAGGCAAGACCGGCTCCGAAGAGCAGGGCGCCCACGAGAAAGAGCGCGCC
>JBCCRV010000122.1:0-13444 GCA_039201085.1 Myxococcota bacterium
CAACCTCAACCCGCGAACCCCGGTAAAATCCTCATGTCCGGTCCCCTTCGTCGGCCACCACGGCCGCAATCGCTGAGCTGTGGGTGGCTCGCTTCCCGCCGACGAAGACCGGCTTTACGTTCCACCCTCGCTTGATTGAGGTCTAGAGCTCAGGAGCAGGCGTTTGCTTGGGCGGTTTCGCCATGAGCGCGAACACGGTCAAGCCGGTTCCGAGCGCCGTTCCCGAAAAAATGAGCACGCCCAGCACGTCTACACGACCGATCATCCACGTCGCGAACAGTGCGCCGAGGTCCGCGAGACCGATGACCACGGCGCTCAGGATGAGCGCGAGTCGACTCGGTGCGATCGCAATGACTCCAGAACCGACCAGGGCAACCAAGCCAAACCAGAGCAGGTTGAAACCGTGCTGTCCGTAGGTCACGGAGATGGCCGCGGCTTCACGCGGATAGTCCTGCATCAGTGCATGGGGATTCGTTTCTGGAAACAGGAACGCTATCGACGAGACATCCGCGGACAGCGCGCGATCGATGGTCATGATTCCGGGAATCACGTGAAGCATGGCCCAAAGAAACCAAAGCAGCGCGATCAGCTTCGTTGCACCCGAACGAGCGATGGCGTCCGTAGGAGTCGCAGTGTGGGCAATCATCTTGAGAAGCCTTGCACCGTCGGACAGGGCGACAATGCGGGCAGAGCAACACCCCATGTGCATTTTTCAGCAATCGGTGCTGAGCCGCGGGGTCTATGGTGTGACCATGAAGTGGGCGGAACTCCGTTCGGCATGGATGGTGGCAAAGCTTGGCAGCGTCAGCGCCGCGGCTAAACAGCTGGGGATTCACCGCTCAACCGTGAGTCGGCACCTGGACGACCTGGAGGCGCACCTCGGCGCGAGCTTGTTTCTTCGAAACCCAAAGGGCGTGGTGCCCACGGAGGATGGCCTGGCGCTGATCGAGCTGGGCGACCGTGCGAACGGCATGTTCAGCGAGTTCGCCGGTCGCCTCAGCGGTCGTCGGCGACTTCTGACGGGAACGCTGAAGGTTTCGGTGCTCCCTGGCCTCTCCCACCTCTTGATGCCTGCGCTACGCCGGTATCAGGAGCTTCACCCACGCGTACACGTTGAAGTTCTTGCCGATCGGACGCTGGCCCATCTCGAGTATGGCGAGGCACAGGTTGCGCTCCGCGCCGGACCAAAGCCCGAGCACCGCGACTACGTCGTGAAGGTGTTTCGCAGCGTTCGACTAGGCCTCTACGCGAGCGAGGGCTACCTCGAACGCTTTGGGAGACCGCTGCCCGCGAGCGACCCGTCGGAGCACCGCTGGGTCAGCCTCGCGCACGTCGGTTCGGCCGCCGATCGCTCGGGCGAAGACGGACTTCAAGCACCTGGTCGCGGCCTGTCCACCAACGACCACTTCGTCAATCTTCACGCCATCGTTGCGGGCGTTGGGATTGGCTGGCTGGCGGAGCACGACGCGGCTCGCTTTCCGACGCTCGTAAGGGTCGATTCGAGCGGCGATCCCGCGGCGAAGCCGCTCTGGGTCGTTACCCACGTTGACGCCAACAAGGACGACCGTGCGAGGGACTTTCGTCGGGTGTTGCTTGAGGCCCAATTGGACCGGCGTCGTCGACTTCGCTCAGCGCGGAGGGCGGGAAGCGGTGATCTGCTGGATGGACGAACACGTGTCCCGAAAGGGCGCGCAGTCGGGAGCGCCATTGGTGTCTTGCGCATAGGCGATCTCGCCGCTGAAGGTGTTGCCGTCGCCGCTGGCATGAAGCGTGGCAGTGTTGAACCACGAGCAACCGCCTTCGGTACGCGCGGACGTACCGATAAAGGTGGCCACCAGCGTGTCGCCTTCGATCGTTCCGCGAAAGACAGGCTCGCCACCGAAGCCGAGGGTGAGCAGGAGGCCGGCGATACCGTCGACGGTCGCGGTGAGTTCGGCCCCGTCGCCGCGAATGGTCGTACTGGCCGCACTCACGACGCCCTCTTCCCAACCCTCCAATCTGCAGTCGTTGGCGCGGCTTACGATCTGCAGCTGGTAGGTACCTACGAAGTCGACGGGTTCGCACAGCGCGCTGGGCGCCTGGCACACGCTTCCGCATGGCACGTCGACGCCGCTACAGCCGTCCATGGGCAGCAATGGGGGCACATCAAGGGCGCAGCCGACCACCAACGCGGCGCAAAGGCTGGCTCCCAGAAGCAGACGCCTGGGCGAGTTCTCCACCGATGGTGGTGTCAAAAGACGTGCTCCCAACCGAGTGCTGCTTCGTGGCGTGACGCGTGAACCCGGAGACGACGTCCACGCCAAAGGAGAAACGTGCCAACAACCCCAACCACCGAGCCCGCAACGATGAGTGCATTCGTGCTTCGCCGTCGTCGAAGCGTTTCGTCGCGAAGGTCTGCATTCTCCTGACCGCCGTTCACAAAGGCATCGCGGGAGCGCCTGGCGCCCGCGCCCACGGCGAGCGCGGACACGAAGAGCGCACCCGCCGTCGACAGCAGCGGCACCGCCGCCCGCACGAGCCGGCGCTCACGCCCAGGCGGCTCGGACGCGGTCGTCGAACGGTTCGCGGCGGCGGCGGCCGCGGCCGGCGTCACGCTCGGTGCCCCTACCGACGCTTCTTCCATTGGCGCTGACTCCGCGAGTTCAACGGTCCGGCGCTCTCCGGCAGCAAGGTCGATCACCTCCGTACGTTGACCGTTCGGTCGAAGCACGTAGGCTCCCGCCGCGAGAATGAACGTCGTCGGGGCCTCGCGTTCGGAGCGGCCATCCACGGAAACCCGGCCGACCCCACGCACCGACAGCTGGGCGGCTCCCTCGGGACGCGCAGCCTCGAGCGCGTGGCGCCGTTGCTCACCCGTGAGCTCACCCTCTTGGGCGCGGACAAAGCAGTCCGCGGCCCGAAACGGATCGCCCGCGCGTTCCCACGCAGTGCCCGCGTTGTAGAGCGCGGCCGACGACGGCACCAAGTTATGCGCCGCTTCGAAGGCTCGCCCCGCGGCTTCATAATCCCCCGACTCAAAGGCCGCTGAAGCGGCGCGAAAGAGCTGGCTTGCGTCCGGCACGTCGCCGAGGGCCGTGGCAGAAGCGAGCAAAAGCCACAGCGCGATCGTCGCCAAGCGGTGGATGCTGCCACGCATGCACGGAGCATATCGGCAGCGCGCGGCACAGGGTAGTGAATCAAAAACTGGCGGGGCTCGCTTTGTCTCTTCGCTCCGCGTCTCAGCGGAGCCGTTGCAGACACGTCGCTCCGCTGAACGCATGCGAAGCTCGTGCTACGGTGAAGCGTGAGCGCGGAGGGGTATCGAATCGTTCGAGAGCTCGGCGCGGGCGGAATGGCCACGGTCTTTCTCGCCCTTCGAGGAACAGGGCGCGGCTCACCCGTCGCGCTTAAGCGGCTCCATCCGCATTTGGTTCGTCGACCGAAAATTCGCGAGGCGCTCCTGCGCGAGGCACGCCTGTCGGCCTGCGTTCGCCATCCGAACGTGGTTCGCGTGCTCGATGTCGAGCAGAGCCAGACGGAAGTTCAGCTCGTACTCGAATACGTCGACGGTGCGCCCCTTTCGGCCTTGATCGAAAAGCTGCCTCAGGACAGGCGCCCGCTCCCTTCAGAGGGCCCCGGGTCGAGCGGCCCTCGCATCGTCGATGACCGAGAGCACGTTGCCGACCCGGAGCACGTTGCCGACCCGGAGCACGTTGCCGACCCGGAGCACGTTGCCGACCTGCTACCGGCCATGATCGACGTGCTCGACGGCCTTCAGGCGGCCCACGACGCGAAGGCGCCGGACGGCACCACCCTTGGCCTTGTTCACCGCGACGTATCACCGGACAACGTGCTCATCAACCGCGATGGTCGAGCCATGTTGACAGATTTCGGCATCGCGAAGACCGCCGCGTGGCCGTCGCTTACAACCGGTCCGGTGGTGAAGGGGAAGCTCTCCTACATGGCACCGGAACAGGCCCGCGGTGAAACGCTCGATGGCCGCGCCGACGTGTACGCGGTGGGCATGGTGTTGCGGCGGATCGTGCTTGGCCGCGACCGCTTTAGCGAGGATACGGACGCGGCAGCCTGTTTGCTCGACATCGCCACGAACGCGCTCCCGCCCGTTCAGACTGAGCTCGGCGATCGAACGATCGCTCCTGCACTCGCCGACGCGATCGACTGGGCGACGGCCTTCGATCGCGTCGAGCGGTGTCCGACCGCGATGGCCCTTCGGAACGCCCTTGCGGACGCCTACCCCGCCGCGGGCCGCACCTTCCTTATCTCCGCCTTACGCGCCCTCAGCACCGCTCCCGCACCCGGTGGCGATGAAGAGAGAACGACGACGGCTGCAGCCCCCGTGAAGGCGACACGCTCACCCGGGCGACTGCGCTGGGCGCTCGCGGCCGCTTTGGCAGTCGGGATCCTCGCGCTCGTATCCGCGTACACCCAATCAACGCGCGCCCCGTCGACCGTCGAGTCCGGGGCAGAGGTGAATAAGGCCGACCAAAGACCGCAGCAGGCGCCGGACACACGGAGGACGGGATTGCCCCCCGAAGACGGATCCGCCGGGAGCCCGGCACCGGGCATGCGCGCAGACCCCGCGCGGCACGAGCCCCAGGCGGAGGCGCGCCCGTCGACGCTACGCGGGCAAGGTCCTTCGCAACCGGCCCGCCCCCGCCCTTTCCGGCCGCGTAGACGATCGCACCGTGCCGTGGACGTCGATTCGCCCGCCGCACCTCAAGCTCCAGGGCTTGCCGATAACCCCTACGACCGCTGAGAACGCAGACCGCTTCTCACGCCAGTCGAAGGGACACGTCCGTCGTCTGGGCACGACGCCGAAGTGCAGCACCCCATGCCGCGCGCGCGAGGCTCAGGGTAAGGTTGGGGCGATGGCGACAAAGCATCACACCACGCCGGTGGTCACCGGCCTCGGCGGCGTACGCGTCGTGGCGCTCCACGGACCCGATGCGGGAAGGAGCTGGGAACTGCCCGGCGACCATCCAGGCGCGCTTCGTATTGGAACCGGCGAGCGGAGCGATGTCCAGCTTACGGACCCCTACGTGTCTCGACGTCACCTCGAACTCGAGGTCCACGGCGATCCAGTTCGCGTCGTGGATCTCGACTCGACAAACGGCACCTATCATGAGGGCGCGCGCTTGATCGAAGCGCTGGTGCCGCTGCCCGCAGAGCTTGCGATCGGCGAAACACGGCTGCGTATTGAGCCTCATAGAGCGCCAAGACAAGAGCCGCCGTCGCGGACCTGTTTCGGACCCTTTCTGGGTGAAAGCCGCGCAATGAACCGCATCTATCCGCTGTGCGAACGTCTCGCAAAGGCGGCGATACCCGTCGTCATCGAAGGGGAAACGGGGACCGGCAAGGAGGCCATGGCCGAAGCACTGCACGCGATGGGACCGCGAGCCGAGGGACCCTTTATCGTGTTCGACTGCACGGTCATCCCGCACAACCTCATGGAAGCGGAGCTCTTTGGGCATGAGCGTGGCGCGTTCACGGGCGCAACCGCGGCACGGCAGGGTGTCGTTGCCGCCGCCGATGGCGGCACGCTTCTCTTGGACGAGATCGGCGACCTTGATCTCCCGCTGCAGGCAAAACTGCTGCGGGCGATCGACCGCCACGAGATCCGTCCTGTGGGCGCCGCCATCGCGCGACGGGTCAACGTGCGTTTCATCGCCGCCACGAGACGAAACCTCGACCGGATGGTGGAGGAGGGCCGATTCCGCGACGACCTGTACCATCGACTTGCCGTGGGCCGCATCAGCTTGCCACCGCTGCGACGTCGCCGCGGCGACGTGGCATTGCTCGCGCGAACGTTCTGGACCCAGCTAGGCGGTGAAAGCAGCGGCCCGACGAGACACGTGCTTCGCCAGCTCGAAGACCAGCCGTTCCCTGGGAACGTTCGTGAACTTCGAAATCACGTCGCACGTATCCTGGCCCTTGGCGATCTCGCCGACGCACCTGCGGACCCACCTGTATCGCCCGATGAAGATGACCTCACATGGCTTCGGGCGTTGCTTGAACTGCCTCTAAAGGAGGCGCGTCAGCAGATGACCCTTGCGTTTGAACGACGCTATGTGCGGCACCGACTCGCCCAGAGCGAAGGCAACGTCACGCACGCAGCTGCAGCCGCAGGCGTTGCGCGCCGCTACTTTCAAATGGTGAAGGCGCGCTCTTCCGGCGAGTGATCGAGCAGCCGTCCGCCAGTTCACAGGGAGGCGCGAGAATGCAGCGAACCGTTCGCGCGATCACTTGCTTCGCACCGGTGCGAAGCAAGCGATCGCACCCGTACGATCGTACGAGGGAAGCACGGCAAAAGCCCCTGGTGCGGGCACCGTTTTCCATCACCCCGCGTTGGCCCAGTGCTTGCTGTAACGGCGTTCATGAACCTTTCCCAACTTCTTTCACGCGTGGCCGTTCTGACCGCACTCTTCGCCCTCACCACCGCGATGGACGAGACCGGCTGCGAATCCGAGGACTCCGCCAACGTCGTTCAGTCACGGGTTCACCAATCCTACTGGCTTCTCTACGACGCGGAACAAGACGTCACGTACGCGCGCGCTCAGTTTCGCCTTGGCAACGCGGTTGGAACTACGCTCGTACTCTCCGACGGAGCGACTGTGGCCTTCGACGAGCGCGCGATGGGTTTCAACGAACTGCTGGACTGGCACGAGACCAGCTTTGCGGGGCAGCTGCCCTCTGGGCAGTTCGTCTACGACGACCTGAACGAGAGCCGCTTCGCAAACGTGGCGAACCTGCCCGGGCCCGTCGATGTTCCAACGGACTTTCCCGCCGTGCTGCTTCGAGATGGCGCGCTCGAGCTTCAGTGGCTCGGGTCCCCCCTCGGCCCCGGCGAGTCGCTGGCCGTGGTCATCGCGCAAGACGCCAATCGATTCAACTTTCAGCGGTGGGAAACACGCGAGCGCGGAGCCACATCCATCGTCCTTGATGCGCAACGCATGGGCCGTCTGCCTTTGGGTGGGGCCGTCATCACACTGCGACGGTGGTTCGAAACCACGCCGGATGACACCGCCGAAGCCGGCGGCGTGCTCCGAACGACGTACCAGTCCGAAGAGCGTTTCTTCGAGCTACGCTAACGCTCCGCGGCTTGGCGTCGCAGGGCCGTCCCTTGCTTGGGTTCTTCGTCGGCAAAAAGGGGAGCGACCAACTCCGCCACCTTGACGTGTTGTTGCCTAAGCGCCGCCTGGAAGAGCTCCGAACGGCTCCCGAAGTAAGTATGCAACGGTACCGCCGCGAACCTCTGCGCGTTGCGCGATCTGCCGGTACGCAATGCGTTCGATGCCGCCGTTTTCGAGGACCGCACGCAGGGCAGAGAGAATTCGGTCGACGGGATGGTCCGAGCTCACCGGATCGCCAGAGCCTATCGCCACGGCAGGTCAACCGCTTCCCCCAATCCGGTCAACGCCCCCGAAAGAACGCGGCCCCAAGTCAGCGACGGCGGTATTCGATACGCTGGTCAGCGAGCGTGCACGCCGCGCTGCACCGATAGCGGTCCGACGCGTCGCCCAAGCGGCGGGTCAAACTCGTTCGTTCGCGTCACCAGCCAGCGCGTGCAAGCACCTTTGCAGGCCGAGCGCCTCAGCAGGTATGCTGTGTAGGTTCGCTTGTTCGCCTAAGCTTATGCAGACCGCCCGTATTTACTGCGCACTTGTCTTCGCACTTCACGGATGCTCGCTTGTGCTGGACCGCGACGAGTTCCGCCTCGCGGACGATGGGAGCGTGGACCGCGGCAACGATATGGACGCGGGCGCCGACGCGGATACGGACGCCGATGACGATGGCGCGGACTCCAGCGATGGGGCGGACGCAGACGATGCGGCTGACGTTCGGGTGGACACCGACGCGGACACCGGCACCGATGGCGACGTTCCTCCGCCATCCGCCTGTCCACCGGGGGAGTTTCTCTGCCGCCCCGACAGCGACGCAGACACACGATGCACCTCGGACCCCGTGCCGTGTATACGCTTTCGCAAAGTCGTCACGAGCGAGAAGCATGCCTGTGGCCTCCACGCGGGCGCGGGTGGTGACCTTCTGTACTGCTGGGGTGAGAATGACAACGGCGAGACCTTTCGCGCTTTTGTCGGGGGCAACCGGAGCTCCCGACTTCTGGATGTGGAGTTGCCGACCCTTGCGCGTTGGCAGCCTGCGGGCGGTGTGGTCAGACCCGTCCGTGCCATCGACGTCGCCGTGACCGAAGAGGCTACGTGCTTTCTCTCGGACGATCCCGAGGGAACGGTGGGGCGGGCGTACTGCGTCGGAGATACACGCGATCGACTCTTGGGAGGAGAACGAGACAGCAATGCACTTCGGGCAGTGCACGTCTGTCAGTCCGCCGGCGAAGACTGCACGCCCGCTCCCGATTTCGTACGACTCGCCAGTCGTCCGCGAGGTTTCTGCGGGATGACCGGTGGGGGCGACGTATGGTGTTGGGGCATCAATGATGAGCGCCAAGCGGGCGCATCGGCCGGTGAATTCGTCGTGGCAACGCGCGCATTTCAAGCCGGCGTATCCTCCAGCGAGGAGATGGCGCTTTCCAACGACGCGACATGTTTGCTCCTGGACACCGGCACCATTCAGTGCTTCGGAGCCCCGGCAGAGCTCGGCCGAGACGCCGACGTATCCACCGCGGGTGACGTCCTCGCACCTGGCGATGGTGACGAACTGCTAACCGGCGTCACGCAGCTCGCCGCGGGCCCCTCGCAGTTTTGTGCGATCTACGGCGACGACGACAGCCTCGCGTGCTGGGGTCAAAACGCGAACGGTCTCATCAGCGGGGACTCCGAGCGTTTCGAACGACCGGTACAGCTCCTCGACAACAGCGATACTTCGATCACGGGCGCCAGCCAGGTGGCCATTCTCGGCACGGTGCTCTGCTACTGGACGAGCGAAGGTGAAGCGCAGTGCCGCGGCACACCGTTTCGCAATGAGGTTGGAACGGGTGCGTCGGCCGACGCGTTGGTGGACAGCCCTGCGCGTTTCGCACGCGTACCGCCGCTGGACGGGCTCACAAGCATCGAAGGGCGTGCCACGTTCTGCGGTGCGCGTTCGACGGGCGATGTCGTCTGCTGGGGCTACGCGCCGTTTGGGCAAGTCCCGCACGACTCATTCGTGTTGGAAACACCCACCCCCGTCGTGCCCCCCGAGGGGGGCGTTCTTCAAAACGTATCGATAAGCGCGGATGGGATGTGCGCAGTGATCGAAGTCGGTGATGTCAGCCGAGCCTTCTGCACCGGTCATATCCGAGATAATATGCGAGCCAGCGAAACGGATCTTCGCCCCTTCAATGGGCTTGAGGCGGTCGCCGGTGGGAGCGAAGACGTACGCGAAACGATGCGGGCTCCGCGCGGAGCCTGTGCGGTGAGTTCGGATCAAACTCGCTGCTGGGGTGTAAACGAGAACGCCACGCTTGGGTTGGAAGGCAGTCCCCGCGGCGAGGTCGAAACGGCCCCGGACCTGATGGGAGTACGGGCAATCTCCGTGGGCAACACCCACGGATGCGCGCTCTTCGAACCGGGCAGCGAGGTTCGCTGCTGGGGACGCGACGTGGAAGGGCAGCTACTTCGTGAAGGCGACAGCGCGCTGCCCGAGCCAATCCAGATCGACGGAACCCCGCTTACGGGCACTTCCGTTAGCGTAGGGCGCAACTTCACATGCGCCGTGTCCAACCGTTTATCGGAGAGCGGGCAAGTGCTGTGCTGGGGGCTCAATAGCTCCGGACAGCTTGGAAACACACCCGATGGCGATGGGGTGGCCCGTCCAGAGCTGAGCGCATTGGCAAACGCAACGGAGGTGCGATCCGGAAACGCGCACACATGTGCAATCTCCGACGGACGAGTCTACTGCTGGGGCCAGAACCGGAGCCGTAGCAATGGCCATGCAGATATGACACCGGCAGTAGCAATGCTTGAGCCTGAGCCCGGCGAGTTCGCGACGAGCGTTGCCTTGAGCGTCAACACCACGTGTGCGGGTACCAGTGGAGGAGCGGTGTACTGCTGGGGGTCGAACGAGTTTTCCGCCTTGGGGCAGGGTGAAGGGAGTGAGATCGTGCTCTCGCAGCGCTCGGTTATCGTCCCTGGCTTCACCGGCTCGCCCGGCGGCTTCCGCGTTTACAGCAACTCCGAAGCGCACAGCTTCTGCGCCGGTCCCGCAGAGGACGGCCGCTTCTACTGCTGGGGTCGAAACCCCTTTGGCATGCTCGGGATCGCGTCGGGGATATTCGTCGACCTGCCAACGCCAGAGTAGGTGACCGCGCTAAGAGCCCCGTAGCTCGGCGCAGCCAATCTTTCTCTCGCGCGGGCGTTTGAAGCAGACGATCACCACCGTGACCGCCGTCAATTCCCAACCTTCAACGCCGGTTGCCGTTCTCCAGCATCGAAACAGCCGTGCTCGCACGCCTTCGACCCTCCGGGGCTTCGCAGCCTATCTCCCACCGCTGGGTGTTCGGGTTGCTTCACGACGCTGGCATGTTTGCCGCGGCCCTTGCGAGAAGACACATGTTGACACGACCGTGTGCGCTCAAACCTCGTGTCACTTGCGGTCCGATCTGTGCTTTACGGCGTACGCATGTCCCGCTGCTGGTTGCTCGCTTCGTTTCTCGTGCTGACGACACTGCATACAGCTCAGGCCCAGCGTGCAGAGTCCATTCCCGTGGGGTCTGTTCAGCAAGTGCTCGACCCGATGGATGGCTTTGGCCTTGCAGGTCGGCGCGCGCATACGGCCACAGGCTTTCTCGCCTTGGTGGAGTTCGGCGGTTTGGCAGTGGCGGGTGGGATCGACCGCGACCTCGGGTTTAGCACTCCGTCGCTCATCGGCCTTGGCGCCGGTGCCGCACTGTCGCTCACCTTTGGCATATGGGGGGCGATTCGACTGCGGGCACGCCGCCTCGAACGGCGAGCGCATCTCCTCCAGTTGCCCTCGCACATCGCGCTGCAGCAACGAGATGTACGACTGACCGGCCCGACGGCCCTCATCGTGCTCGGTTCGATCTTCTTCGCGGTTGCGTCAGTCATTTCCGCGACGGGGATCGCGATTACCGGCGACCCTCGTGCTGCTCTGATTTCGCTGGCCTACGCTCCAGCCGCCGCCCTCATGCTGGGCCTAGGAATCCGTCGAACACGTGAGCACCGACGATTGCGCGCACGCTTCATCGGGAACGGCGTCGCTTGGTGACAGTCCACAATCATCCGACGGCGACCACCTGACCGGCCACCCGGCGCAGACGGCCTCGAACGTCGTCGCTTCGCCTACGCGTCGCCAGCGAGTCGCCTGCAGGCGAAGATGAGCGAAGAAAGGTGCTCGCCGGACTCCTCGGCGCCGGAGCGCGTCGCCGTGATGTTCGAACCGCCAGAGCAGATGTGGTACGGCCCGCCGGTCGCGAGGTGTTTGAGCGCCCCTACGAGTTCCGCGTCGAAAAGCGCGAGGAGTGCCGGCGTTTGGCCCGCGTCGAAGGAAATAAGCGTCCACGCGGCGTCAAAGGCGGGATCGCCGGTGGGCACACCACCCCGATGTTGACCGGGGCGAAGCTCGAAGGGCGGGACTGGGCGTTTCACAGAGACCGCCACGTGGGTTTTCCAGTCGTTGCTGCGATCGATCGGTGTGATGTGTCGTGCGATGTTCGCATCGGTGCCCACAACGTTGGTCGCCACGAGCATCGCGTCACCGACGCGATAGCGCGCCGAGCCAAGGGGACCCGTGTTGTCGAGCTTCTGACCCGAAAGCCGGGCGACGGTGGCTTGCCAGACGTTGTCTTGGGCGGCTTGCACCCGTTTCTTCTTCGCGATGACCGAGTAGACAAGCCAGCCCACCAAGGCGAGGCACAGGCTCCCCATCATGCATATGATCGCTCCAACCATGCTACCTCTTCCCGAATTCGCCGCGTTTGCCGCGTTTGCCGCGACCCGTATACGCGCGGGTCTCACCCGGCGCCACATGAAATGGGAACCTCGGGCGCGCCTGCAAGTCATCCGTCGAGTTCTCGCCACAACGCGATCGATAAAACGTGCGGACAAGTCTTCCGCCCGAAGCCGAAACGCGTGGCCTGCGTGCATGCGGGAGCCACCGTGGACAAAATCGCGCACACGCTCGCCAGCGCGCCCTCCGCCGAACGCGTCAGCGACTCAAGTCAGCATGTCCACTAGTTGGTTCCATTCCTGGGCCGTGGTCCGGTAGCGCGGCGTTCGCCAGACGAGTGCTCCGTCCGGTTCGGGCCAAGGCGCACCCTCACCGGCAATTAGTAGACATCGGCGCGACGAGAGCGCGAGTTCGAGCACCGGCGGATCGATGGTGGTTTCAGGCATTTGATGCGCTAGGCGGCGCACCGACACCTCCGCCAATCGATACTGCCGTTTTCGACCACTCCGAGGCCCAACCAGTAGGGTCTCCGCGCGTCGCTCGATTGTCAGTAGAACGGTAGGGCGCTGCATGACCCTGACGAGCACGACCGTCGTCGCGCCTCCGCAAACGAGCGCCGCACAAACACGGACAGCAAGGGGTGCGCCCAACGCAAGCGTTGCCCACCCTCCCAATGCCGCCACAGCCGCGATCGCAAAGTTTGCGAGCAGGTAGTCAATGATGCGTCGGGAGTATGCGAAAAGTCGAACGACTCCGAGCGTCGCTCCGCTGTCTGCTGGTCTCGAAGGTGAACTCCGCTTCGCGTCCATGCACTAGACCTAGAGCATGCAAAAGAGGAAAAGAAGGTATCCGCAGAATCCACTGCGCATCTCGGCCGATCGTGCGAAGCAACGAACTTGCTCCCTCCGAAACCTCCGCACAATGGGGGTCGAACCGGCGTTTGGACCGTGACGCGCGCAGCGGGAAAAGGCGCCACGGCGATGAAGCGCGGCTCGATTGCAGTAGGAATCGTTGCCCTCGCCGCGCTCACGATCGGAGGGTACCCTTCTTACGTTGCCTCGTCGTCGTGTGACTGACGCCGAATAGCCCGTTGCCTTCGCCGCGGTACGGGACGCGTCAACGCGGTAGACTCCAGCCAGCATGGCGCTCGACTCGGCCGAGGAAATGGACGACGAAATCCCGCCGCGGCTTCGCTGGCGCGCGTTGGTGCTCGAGCATTCGGTGCGCGTCGGCACGCAGTATGAACTCGCCAAGGGCTGGGCCGAGCTTCCGTACGACGAAGACGCGACGGTGTCCGTCGGTTCGCCGTGGGAGCTTTGGCTCTGGCTTTTGGCCGGCGTCGTCTGGCCGTCTATCCAGGCGATTCACCCGACGACGGCGGGATGGCTTGCGGGATTCGCCCTCTTTGCTGCCGGCGCATTGCGCTCGGTTTGGCTTATGCTGGCGCCCGAACGACAGCGTCGTCGAAACCGGTCCCAGCTGGCCATGATGCCCCCCACAGCCGAGATGGTGCTGGGCGTGGACGGTCTTCGGATCGGGGCGCGGTGGATTCCGCTTCGATCGATCGTGGCGCTCGAAGCGC
>JBCCRV010000123.1:0-13431 GCA_039201085.1 Myxococcota bacterium
CCATGATCCGCTGGGTCATGATCAGAAGGTCCTCGGATTGCGCCAGCCCTCGTGCTTCCCGTGACGGGTGGTGCGTGCGAAGCCAAGCGAGGGCCGCGTCGCTCTGCGCCCGCTGCGTCTTGATCAGCAACTGCTGTTCGCTCGCTTCCTCCACCCTGCCTTTCCAGCGATAGAAGGAACGGGCGCCGGCGAACAGGGTGACGCACGCGACCAGGCGCGCCTCGAGCAGTCCCTTCGCCAGCTCTTGCGCCACCGCTTCGTTCGGGGCGGTGCAAAGCACTACGACGGCGTCCGTCATGCGTAGGCCACCAAACGGCCCACGGCGCTGCGGTAGACGAAGTGCAGTTCGACCGAGCGCTGACCCGTCACGGTGCGCCACGCCGTGCGGCCAGCATCCGTCAGGAAGACGGAAACGATGCGGTCGTTCGTTTGAATGCCCGGCGGCATCGCGCCCCGAAAGTGCTCCCGCGCCGGCGTCACGCGTGCTTCGTCGATGCGCACGTAGCGCGACGTGGGGGTCGCCGGGGCTTCACGAAGCTCCGAAAGGCGGAGGAAGAAGGTGCCCGCCGAGCCGGGTTGGTTCACCTGGCCGAAGTTCCCCGTGACCACGCGTCGCAGCGCTTGCTCGTCGCCGTCGATCATCGCGCGAAAGAACGCCCGCACCACCTCGCGTCCGTCGGGCTGGTCGTCCGTCGTGCGCACGCTGTATTGGCCGCTCGCGTTCGCGTCCGTCGCGATGGGCGGAACGTAGGGAAGCGGGTCGGCCGCCGTGTCCGGTACGGACGAGGTCGGCGGCGGCGCGGACGCGCCGCAGGCCACAAGCCCTAGGCCCCAAAGGCAAGCGATCGGGAGTCGCGTCATCGGGGCGAATGTAGCCGATCGAGGGCGTAAAAGGGCCGTGCAGGAAATTTCGCGCGCTTCAGCGGGCCCCGTAGCGTCTCAAAAAAAGGAGTCTTCCATGAAGCGATATTTCCTGATCTGCGCTGCGCTCTTCGTTGCTAGCAGCGCCCTCTCACCCAGCACGGCGCACGCGCGCGAGCCGGACGGCTTCGCTGTCGGCGGCGGCTTTCAGCTCGGCGGGCCCACTGGACTGGTGTTCCAGTATCACACCGGCCCAGTGATCGTGGACATCATTGCCGGCATCAACTTCTTCACGCCCGACGAGGGCGACGACCAGCTGACCCTGGGGCTCGCCGGCGGCGTGATGTTCGACCTTGTTCGTGGCCGGGACACGCACCTCCAGGGGGCCACGTGGGATTTCAGTTCGATTCGCTGGTCGACAACGCCGTCATCACCATCGACGTCCCCTTGCGCGTCGAACACTGGTTCAGCGACCGCTTTTCATTTCAACCGCAGGTGGGCGTCGTCATGATCATCGATCCCAACGACTCCTTTTCCTTCGGTGTGGGTGACACGGGCCTCTTCGCCGGGGCGAACTTTGTGTTCTACCTGAACGAAGTCGGCGGCTCTCGGGGCGCACCGGCGCCGGCTCCTCAGGCAGCCCAAGAACTGCCCGTGACGTTCTAGACCTCGATCAAGCGAGGTTCGCTTGAACGAGGTCCAGCGTTTCTCATTAGGGGCCCTTCACAAGGGCCCCTCGTCACTCGAACTAGGTTCGAGATGACTTCACCCCCGCGCACGGCTCCGCCGTGCCTAGCCCACGAACAAGCGAAGCTTTGAAAAAGGTCGCTTGTTCATGGTCTAGCAGGCCGCTACGAGATGCGGTGAACGCCGATGTCGCGATCGACAACGAGCGTATCGTTCTCCGGTAGCAGTACGTACTGCTCACCGGGACTCTCGCGGGCGGCGATAAGCACATAGCGCAGCCGCTTCGGGTCGTCCGGGTCAGCGGGGCTGACGCCCTCCGGCGGGTCGTGTAGGCCGTCGCGCTCCACGTAGGTCATGGGAAGGCCCCGGCCCGTCGCGGCCATGAGTCGGCCGTTTGTGAGGACCAAGCCAAACTGCGGCGTCGGTGCTCCGACCTCGGCGCTCAGTCGGTCGACGAGCGCGATCGCCGAGCGCAGGGCGAGGCTGACGTCGTCCGCGGACACGTCGCGGTTGTCGAGCTGACCCGCGTCGTGGAGGAAGCTCAGCACCAGGTGGAACAAGAGCTCACTGTCCGTTTGGCCACGAATGTTTCGCGTTAGGAACTCCGGCACGGCAGCGCGCATATTGTCGCGAATCGCTTCGAAACGTTCGAGTGTGCCCACGTGGGCAAAGAGCCAACTGCGCAGCCGAAAGGGGTGGGTGTTTTCGCTTCGGTGGTCCCCAACCGTGGCCTCGCGCGCGTGCAGAACCGCGCAGTCACTGCGAACGTCGCCGACGATGCCCTTCCAGTTGAGGTCGCTCTTCGTGCGCGGTCGCTTCTTATGGAGCACCTCATCGCCTTGGTAGAAGCCGACACCGAAGCCGCCGCTCGGCGAGCTCTGATCCACCTCGACGACTTTGCGCTCTTGGTGCGCGATCGCGGCCATGCGATCGCGGCGGTTCGCCATGATTCCGATGAGCCGGGCCATTGTGGAGAGCCTAGAGTCTCTCCCGGTCTCCGTCATCCCTTGGCGCCCGAATCGAGGGTGCAAGCCCAAGCCAAACGTGGATCAAAACGCGTCGACGGCTGGGGTTTTCGCGATTGAAGAAAAACCGTCGGTTTCTTCGAGTTCGAACTCAGCGGCTCGATGAATCCTCACTCATCGCGCTGGCCGCAGGCTCTGAGGACGGCTCGACGCCCGCTGACTCACGATTCAGCGCGTTGAGCAGTTCGTCGGTCCGACGTCGAACGCTCCGGCGGTGCAGGGCCCAGGCGAGGCGTAAACCCACGAGCGAGGCCAATCCGAGGCAGCCGATGACGATCGCCGGGACCATGCGCCAGCGTAGCCTGGAAACGCCACGGGCAGGCGCGAAGAAGGCGCAAGTGCATGACTTCACGGTGCTTTCGGGGAGCGCGGCCGCAGGTGGGCTCGGCGACGGCCGCGCGCAGTGAGTCTCTCGGCTTTCCCTCAGATGCCCGTGGGAGCGAAACGAGTCGTGAACGTCACGGTACTTTTTCACCGGCCCGGGCCAGGGATGTGACGTAGGGTCCGCGCGATGATTTCAGCCCCGCACGCGAGACCGGCGCTTTGCGCCCTGTTCGCCATGCTGGGCCTGCTCGTCGCGGCGCCAGCCCTCGCCGCACCCACCTACCGGGTCGAAGCGCACCTCGAAGGCGACGAGCTTCGCGTCGAAACGATTATCGACGATTTTGATGCGGAGGGCGAGGTCCGCCTGTGGTTCTACACCGACCGCGTCGGCGCCGTGCCGGATGCGATGAACCAGCAGACCGCCCGCTGGGTTTTCCCCCGAGAGATCGACCTGGCGCCCGTTCGCATCGAGCGCGTGGAGGTGGACGGCAGCGAGACGCCGCACACCCGACTGGCCGGTCAAGGCGTGCGCAGCCGGGACGTGGCCGGTACGGATGTAGTCGTCACCGTCGGCGATGGCGCACGGCAGCTCCGCATCGTCCATCGCCAGCGCGTCCCCGAGCGCTTCGGTCGCTTTGGCCGCGTCGGCGAACGATTCACGTTGGCGGGACCCTGGTACCCCCTGCTCCTCGAGGGCCACGACGGGTTTCGTGTGCTCGGCGATCATCACGTTCGATTCTGCACGGACGAAACGCTCGACTTCGCTGACGGCGGCTGGGTCGAGCGCGAGGGCTGCGTCGAGCGCCAGCTTCGCGGCACCTTCCTTCCCGTGATGGCCAGCGAGGGCTATCGACGCTACGCCGTCGAGCACGCCACGATCATCAGCCACCGGGGCCTGTACCGTGAGCCCGAGGATCGAGGCGGCCTTACGGGCCTGCGGGACTTGGGACGGGCACGCGTGATCGACAGCATCGAGGGCGTCGTTCGTTCCGTACGGCAGACGCTTCGCGCCGCCCGTGTGCCCCTTCGGGGCCAGCCGACCGTCGTGCTCGTGCCCTCGCGCACGGAGCTCGCGGCGATCGCGGGCGACGTCGTGGTCGTCAGCGACCGCATCTACGAGCTCTTTCCCCTCGAGCAGATCCGAGCCCTGCACGACCGTGCCCTGAGCCGCGCGCTCTTTCGCTGGCATCTTCGCGACCGTTCGGACGGGCTCGAAGGTCCCGGCGATGCCCCGTGGGCCGATGACCTGCGCGCCGTGCTGCTCACCGATCTCGATCTTCAACGTCGGCACGGCGAGGTGCTCACGCCGCGCGAGCTTCTCGGTTGGGCCGCCTTCAACCCGGTGATCGATCAGCTGCTCTATGCGCCGCAGGTGGCGTTTTCCGACACGCTCTTTGGCGTCGTCGACGAACCGGATGCGTTTCGCGATGACCCCGCCCGCGCGCGCTATCCCTTCATTCGCGGGCGGCGCTTGCTGGAGCACGCGCGCGACCGACTAAGCGAACGCGAGCTCAACCGGTGGAGCTACGCGCTCCTGCGTATGCAGCGACCCGCACGCACGGCGCTCGCGCGCATTGCGCCCGAAGCGCCACTCGCAGACTGGCTTCGTGCGCCAACGATGCCGGTGAACTACCGACTCGGCGAAGTGACGACGGAGCGCCGGGACGACGGCGCGTACGTGCACCGCATCGAGATCGTTCGTGAGGGTGCGGCGCGACACGAACCCGTCGAAGTGCTCGTGCAGGCGCGACGCGGTGAACGCGCAACGGCCACGTGGGACGGCGAAGGCGAGCGAGGTGTGGTCGAAGTCGTCACGCAACGTCGTCGGCGCTCGGTCGTGATCGACCCACGGGGTCGCCTGCCGGAAAGCGCGGAAGTGGCCGACGGCCACCCGCTCCGCGACAACACCGACACGCTGCGATTTCGCCCGCCGATCATTCAAAACTTCAACGTTGCGTTCAGCACCGAAGGCAACTTCATCGGTCTTATCGACCTCGCCCTTCGCCGCCGCTACGACCTTGAAAACACCCTCGCGCTCAACTTGAACACGGGGCCTCGCTCGCGCGGTGGGTCCCTTCGTTACTCGCGCAGCTTTGGCCGCAAGCGCGACACGAACTCGCGGGTGGCCAGCTTCACATCGGGCATCTTTGCCGATCGCCTGCGCAGCAACTTCTTCTCGAGCGGCTCGGACGCTGACAACGCCGGAGCCTGGCGAACGGGCTTCTTTCTTCGAGCCACCTACAACGATCAGCGCTACTTCATCGATCCGCGGGCGGGGTTTCTCGTCAGCGGCGGCATTCGTGGTGCCCTCGTGCGCGAAGACGACGGCACGCGTCGCTACACGATCACGCCCTCGGTGCGCGCGAACGTGACCGTACCGATCGGGCTTCGCACGGCCCTTGTCATGGTCGGCGCCGCCGCCTACGTGGTCGGCGACCCCATCGCTACACAGCTTCCGGGCCTCGCGGGGCGCTTTGGCCTCCGCGGCTATCAGACCGACGAGCTGATCGGTCGGGGCGCAGGTTTTGCGGTGGCGGAGCTGCGTTTCACACCCACCGCCTTTTCCGACCTCTCCTGGAACCTGGCCCAAGTCGAGTGGCTTCGCGAAGTTCAGCTCGCCGTCTTTGCCGGCGCGGGAGGCGTGCTCGACCGACGCGACTCAGCGGAGCTGCCGTACGGCATCGAAGCCGGTGCAGGCGTGCGCCTTCATATCGACCACGGTGGCGTTCAGCCCGGACTGGTCGTCATCGACGCTGCCTTTCCACTCGTACGAAGGGGATCGAGCCGTCCCCCTGTGACCTTCTTCTTCGCCTTCGAACAGTACCTCTGACGTCGCGGATGAGCGGGGCTCCCGGGACGCGACGCACCGCTTCCGAGGAGGCCCGCAGAGCAGCCGTCGCCGGAGCGCGTGTTCCCGCCGTGCGGAGCGCGGATTCCGAGGCCGTCCCGGGCGCTGGGCCCAGACCGGAAAGCACGGGGTGCTTTTCAGCACTGTTCGGCGCTATACATGGCCATGCGCGTTACGATCTTCCTTTGCCTTCCTCTCGCCCTCGCCTGCGGCGACGACGGGCGGCGCATCGACTTGGTCGACCAAACGGCGGACCTCGCCGAGCTGGGCGCGTGCGGCGAATGCGAGGCGCCCACGCCGTTCTGCAACGAGGATTCCGGAAGCTGCGTGCAGTGCACGGGCGACGAAGACTGCGACGGAGGGCTGAGCTGCACGGAAGGCGCATGCGAAGCCCCCTTCTGTGACGTCGTACGCCCCTGCACGACACCGGAGCTCGCCCGCTGTGGTTCGATGAGCCGCTGCGAGGGCTGCACGGACGACGAAGACTGCGGCGCCTTCGACGGCACGTTCTGCGACGACGGTGCGTGCGTGCCGGTGCCGGCCGATCCAACCTGCCGCCCATGCACGTCGAGCGACGAGTGCGACGACGGCGAATGCATCTTCATGCGCTTTGCCGGCGAATTGCTGGACCAAGCGAGCTGCGCGCGACGCGCGCCCGAAGGCACGGCGCCCTGCCCGTCGGCGCGCTTTTCAGCGCGGCTGCGCGGCCGAGCGAACGTCGAAGGAACGTCCGTCACGGACTTCTGCTCCATCGACGAAGGCGTCACAACGTGTGCGGCGATCCTCGACGCTGAGGCGGGCAAATCGTGCTTGGGCGAAGCGGAGTGCGGCGAGGAGGACGCTCTCGACGCCCGCTGCGTGCGCACGCGCTGCACGCAGCGCTGCCGAAGCTCGGACGAATGCGAGAACGTGTGCTGGGACGGTGAAGCCACCGCCGAGAGCGAGGCGCCTCCGCCGCCCGAGGCGCTCTACTGCGAGCTGTAGTCTGTGGACTGCCCTCTCCGGCGGCCCGGAACGGCGCTGGGACAGACGTGGAATCGCCGCCAGCCGGCCGGATCGTAGGGAATTTGACGTGAGCGAGGCGAATCGCCCGAGTCGCCGTGCGCGCCTCGAATCGATCGCCTAAGGTGCCGGCCTTCCCGATTTCGGTGGTGCTCCCATGTCCCTTGCGCGTTTTCTTACGGCTTCTCTCCTCCTTTCCGCCTGCGCCGAAGGCTCGAACATGCTCGACGGCGGCGTCGACATCGACCTGGGCATGGGTGCGGAAAGCTCCGTGGACGAGGGTCGCGCAGCCGAGTGCGGCAATGGCGTCGTCGAGGAGGGTGAGGAGTGCGACGGCGTGGCGCCCCGCAACTGCATTCAAGAGGGCTTTGTGGGCGGAACGATCGCGTGCTCGGCGGATTGCCGCATCGACAAGTCCGGCTGCGAAGAAGCCCTCTGCGGCAACGGTACGCTCGACGACGGCGAAGAGTGCGACGGCTCGGACCTGCGCGGCGAAAGCTGCGAGAGCTCCGGTTTCGCCGCCGGCGGCACCTTGAGCTGCGACGCCGAATGCCGCCTCGACACGAGCGAGTGCGAGAGCTGTGGCAACGGCCGGGTCGACGAAGGCGAAGACTGCGACGGCGACGACCTAGGCGGTATGGCCTGCACGGGCCGCGGCTTCACGGGAGGAACGCTGAGCTGCTCGTCCCGCTGTGACTTCATCGAAAGCGCGTGCGAGAACGACACCTGCGGCAATGGAACGATCGAAGCCGGTGAAGACTGCGACGGCGCGGCCCTGAACGACGCCACGTGCGTCGAGCTCGGTTTCTCGGGCGGCGACGTGAGCTGCAGCGCGGACTGCACCTTCATCACAAGCGCCTGCACCAACTGTGGCGATGGCCGCGTCGACGGTTTCGAAGCCTGTGACGGCGACGACCTCGCGGGCCAGAGCTGCACCACGATGGGCTTCACCGGCGGCACCCTTAGCTGCAACGCTGGCTGCGTCTTCAACGCGTCCGCCTGCGTCACGACGCGCTGTGGCAACGGTACGGTCGAAAGCGGCGAGGAATGCGACGACGGCGACACGCGCGATGGGGACGGTTGCACGGCATGCGTAGTGGACGAGGGCTGGACCTGCAGCGGAGCGACCTCCGTCTGCGCCCCTGTGTGCGGCGACGGCATGGTCGTCGGTGCCGAACCCTGCGACGGCGCCAACCTGAACGGCGCGACCTGCGAGACGCGCGGTTTCGTCGGCGGCACGCTCGCTTGCAACGCGTGCGCCTTCGACACGGCCGGCTGCAACAACGACGTGTGCGGCAACGGCGTCATCAACTTCGGCGAAGCGTGCGACGACGGCAACAACCTGCCCTTCGACGGCTGTGCCGCCGACTGCACGGTCGACCCGACCTTCTACATGCCCCTGCGCCTGCGGGGCGGCGAAGGAAGCAACCACGGCCGGCTCGAAGCGCGCTTCGAAGGCGAGTGGCGCGACATCTGCGACGACGTGCTTCCCGACGACCGTCAGGCGATGGCTGACGTGGTCTGCACCAGCCTCGGCTACACGGGCACGGGCCACGAGTTCCTGCTCACCTTCGGCGGCGGAACGGGCTCGCCGCTCATGGACGACATCGTGTGCACGGGCGACGAAGACGACCTCTCCCAGTGCGGCTTCGCCGGTTGGAACCAGCATAACTGCTTCGCCTTTGAGGCCGTAGGGTTCCGATGCGCGCCCGGCGAAGGAGACATTCGCCTCGTGGACGGGCCGTCCGGCATGGAGGGCCGCCTTCAGGTCTTCACCGGCGGCGCGTGGGGCGAAGTCTGCGACGACGTCATCGATGGCCTTCGCATCGGTTCGCTCGGCTACGGTCCGGCCACCGTTTGCGGCCAGCTTGGCTACGCCGACGGCGAATTCGTGGGCTCCTATGACTCGCCCACGAGCGACTTCGCCCTCGACGACGTCAACTGCACGGGTACGGAACGACGCATCCTCGATTGCCCCGCGCGCACAAGCGGCGACGATTGCTTCTTCACCGAAGGCGCCGGATTTCGCTGCAGTGTCTACGAGGAGGGCGACGTGCGACTCGTGGAAGCGCCGGCCCGAAACCGGGGCCGCGTCGAAGTGCTTCACGACGACGTATGGGGAACGGTGTGCGACGATTTCCTCACCTTCGCGGGCAGCGCACAGGCGGGCTTCGTGGACACGGTTTGCGAGCAGCTCGGCTTCTCCACCGAGGGAAGCGTGCTCTTCCTCTCGGACGTGCCCGACGGCGTCGACCCGATCTGGCTCGACGACGTGATGTGCGACGCGACCGACGCAAATCTCGTGGCCTGCGACGACCTCGGATGGGGTTTGAACAACTGCTCGCACGTCGAAGACGTGGGCCTTAGTTGCACGCCTTGAGACCTCACGGCGCGGTTCCATGCCGAAGGCACCGATCGTCGACGGCATTAGTGGCGCCGGCGAACTCGGATGCTGAAAGCCAGCGCGCAGCTCCCCGAATCGATCGAGCGGTCGGTCATTCATGTGCAGAAGGTCGACACGCTCAGCGATGAGCGGCTGCTGGATGAGCGGCTGCTGGACGAGCTTCTGCGGGCTTGACCACAAGCGCTATCGAGCCCGCGGGCCGACGCAACAGGGAGAATCAGTGAATCGAGACGCCGCTGGCGTCGTCGAAGACACCGTCGCGCTTCGCGCCCACCAGCACGCGCAGGCCCTCGCGGTAACCGCGCAGCAAAATGCGCCGGGCCGTGCGCCGGGACGTGAAGGAGAAGGCGCCGAGGTTGGGCGAGACGTTCAGCACGGTGACATGTGGGTAGCGTTCGGCGAGCAGTTCGATGCCGCGCTGTTCCTTTTCGCTGAGCACGATGTTGAGCGCCTGCCGCGTGACGGCGAGCGCGCCCTGCTCGGCGACGGAAACGTCCTCAGGATCGACATGTGGGCGGTAGACGTTGGAGATAACGACAATGTCCGCGCCAGCGTTCACGGCCAAGTCCAGGCTCAGCGTTCGCACGAGCTCGCCGTCAAGGTAGTAGCGGTCGCCGATGCGGTACGGGCGGTAGAGACCCGGCACGCAGCAGCTGGCCGCAACGGCTTCACTGATCGAAACGTCTTCGCGCTGGCCGCGGCCAACGACGGCGCGCGCGCCGGCGTCGATGTCCGTCGCCGTAATGAGTAGCTGGGCGTTCAGCTGTCGGAAATCGTTCATCGGCAGCTCGGACTCGAGGTGGCGCTCGAAGCGGTCGATGGAAAGCAGGCCGCTCATGAGCCGACCGGGATGGGCCCATTCCTCGCCGCTCGGCAGGCCGAAGAACGCCCGGCCCTGAATGCCGCGGTCCGTGAGGCGGCGCCAGCGGGGACGCAGCCAGTCCATCATGATTTCGCTGCGCACGCCTTGGGCGGCGAAGGCGGCGGCGAGCGCACCGGACGAGGCGCCGACGAAGATCTCCGGGCGCATGCCCAGCTCTTCAAGGGCTTTGAGCACGCCGAGGTGGGCCACGGCTTTCGCCGCGCCACCGGAACCTACAAATGCGATCTTGGGTCGAGCCACCGAATCCTGCTTTATCCCCCAATGGGGGAGGCTCTCTTGCCGGAGCTGCCGCCGTCAAGTCCCTTGGGAGCCGGGCGACGCCTCGCACCACGGCTGCGTCGGCATTGCGCTCCCCCCGTTGGTCGGATCCCGGCCTACTCGCTCGAGCGGCCGCGCAAGGCGCGGAGGCGGAGCTCGCGGAACTTGATGCGGGCTTCGCGGGCCAGGCTGCTTCGCGGGAAGCGGCGAATGAGCGTGCGCACCGATTCGAGCGCCGTGTCGATGTCGTCGAGCTCCTCGGCGCAGAGGGCGAGCAGCCAAATCGCGTCGTCTTGGAGCTCCTGGTCGATGTTCTGCTCGACCACCTGGCGGGCAAAGACCATCGCCGCGCTCTGGCGGCCGAGCCGGCGCAGGGCTCGCGCCAACTGGTAGGTGACGGCGGGGATGTGGGCGGCTTCGTCGCGCAGCCGGATCGATTCCTGGAACTTCTCGGCGGCCTCCGCGTAACGCTCCGTGCGCATGAGCTCAAGGCCCGCTTGGTAGGCGCTCACGCTCAGGTCCAAGCGAAAACGGTCGTAGGTGTCGCGAAAGAAGTTCGCTTCGGCGGGACTCAGATTCTCGCGCGTGACTTCTTCATAGCCGGCCACCACCTCGGCCCGGCGCTGCTCGCGAATCAGGTTGTAGAAGCGCTGAGCCCGCGATTCGGCGCGGGCGCGCTCCTCGGCCCGGCGCGTTTCCTCGGCCAAGTCGGACTCGAGCTCTTCGACCTCCCGGCTCAGGGCCTCCTGCTCGGACTCGATTTCCGTGATGCGGGAGTCGGACGCGAGTTTCAGGCCCGCGAAGGACAAGATCGCCACCACGGCGAGAAAAACGCCGCCGTTCCAGTTGAAGCGACGCTCGTAGCCCGCCTGACGCTTGGCGATCGACTTCACGTCCGCTCCCAGCGAATTCACGAGGTTATTGGTCTTGATCACCAACCCGCGGCTCTCGATGATCTCCTTCTTGATCTCGAGGATTTCTTCGTCGCGGTCGCGCATTCCACTGCGGCCGTACCGCGCGCGGCGGGCGAGAGCAAGCCACGCCGTTGACGCGGGCGAGCACCTATTCTACACGAGGTCCGCCCACCGGGGCGAAGGAGACATTCGATGGCGGATACTGGCGACCTGAAAAAAGGCTTCAAGATGCTCAAGGACGGCGAGCCCTGGCAGTGCGTCGAGAGCCAGTTCGTGAAGCCGGGCAAAGGTCAGGCCTTCTTTCGAACAAAGTTCAAGAACATGATCAGCGGCCGTGTCGTCGACTGGACCTTCAAAAGCGGCGAAAAGCTCGACAAGGCCGACACGGAAGAGCGCGAGATGCAGTACCTCTACCCGGAGGGCGGCGAGTACGTGTTCATGGATAACCAGACGTACGATCAGATGCGCCTCTCGGAGGAGCAGCTCGGCGACAACATCTACTTCCTGCTCGACAACATGAACGTGCAGGTGATGCTTTTTGAGGGCCGGGCCATCGGCGTGACGCCGCCGACCTTTGTGCAGCTCGAGGTCGTGGAGACGGAGCCGGGCTTCAAGGGCGACACCTCGGGCAACACGACCAAGCCCGCGAAGCTCACGACGGGCCTGCAGGTCAACGTGCCGCTCTTCGTGAACCAGGGCGACGTGCTCAAGATCGACACGCGCGACTCGAGCTACGTCGAGCGCGTCAAGAACTGATCGTGGTTCGAGCATGACGGCGGAGCGCGTCGGCCGGTTCTTCGACCGGAACACGCTCGCGCGCCTCGCGTTCTACTTGGAAGCCCCGTTTGGCGTGCTCAGCGCCGACGGGGCTTTTCCGTGTGACGCGTCCGATCCGCCGCCCAACGGCAGCGTGGTTCGAACGGTCGATGGAGCCGTCGTGGAGGTGCTGGCCAAACCGAGCGGTCGATGGGCCGGCGACGCGGACTGGCGCGAAAGCGATCACACCATGGCGCGCTCCCGTGTTTCCGCCCTTCGGCTTCGTCAGCGCGCCAAACGCGCCGTCGCCCGTTTCTTCGACGAGGCGGGCTTTCTGGAAGTCGACACGCCCGCCGCCGTGCCCTCGCCCGGCCTCGACCTTCATCTCGATGCCTTCGGCGTTGCGGATGCGCAGCGCTGGCTGATCACGAGCCCCGAGTACCAAATGAAGCGCCTCCTGACGGGCATCGACCAGCCCATCTGGCAGCTCGCCCGCTGCTTTCGCAAGGATGAGCACGGCCCGCAGCACGAGCCCGAGTTCCTGATGATCGAATGGTACCGGCGGAACGCCGCGATGGACGCGGTGATGGCGGATACGGAGGCGCTGGTTTACGGCGTCGCAACCGCCGTGCTGCCCGAAGGCGAAGCCGAAGCGTTCGGCGGCCCATGGCCGCGGCGCACGGTGGGTGAGCTCTTCAAAACGCACACGGGCGCGCCCCCGCCGGACGACGAAGAACCGTTCTTTCGCCTCTGGGTCGAGCAAATCGAGCCGGCCTTTGAACCCGAGCCCTTCTTCGTCATCGGCTGGCCCGCGTCGATGGCGAGCCTGGCGCGCGTGGAAGATGGCGTCGCCCTTCGCTTTGAGGCGTACGTTCGCGGCGTCGAACTCTGCAACGGCTTTGACGAACTGGTCGACGCCGCCGAACAGCGGGCGCGGCTGGAGCGCGATCATGCGGAGCGAGCGCGACGCGGACGGCCGACGTACCCGATCGACGAGCGGTTCCTGGGCGCCTTGGAAGAAGGGCTGCCGCCGAGCGCCGGCAATGCGCTGGGCTTCGAGCGGCTCCTGATGGTGCTCACGGGCGAATCGATCGACCGCTGCGTCGCGCTGCCGAGTCCGCGGCTGTAGGCACGCTCACCTGCTAGGGCACAACGGGTTGACCGCCTGCATGTTGAGCGGAGGAGCGGTCACGGGTTCGATGTCGGAACGTAGGTGTATCGACGGCGGTGCGACGCCACCATCGGCCAAATGGGCGGTTGGGGGCAGAAGCCGTCCGAAATGAGAGCCATGGCGAGCGTCTTGCTCCACGCCTACTCGCGCACCGAGTGACCGAAGCCAAGCCGTCGAAGCTGGCGCCGGTGCTGGCGAAAGAACCGTAGGTTGCGCCGGTACGTCGCCCGGCGTTCGGGGCTTAGTTGTTCGAGGCGAAGTCCATGAAAACCGTGCGACGCGGGTCGGGGCATTGACG
>JBCCRV010000124.1:0-13422 GCA_039201085.1 Myxococcota bacterium
AGCCGTGCGAGACCTCTTCGCCCAGGATCTCGTGCCGGAGCAATCGCTCGCCTCGGCGGCGCGCGGACTGGCCCGCATCGCGGAGCTCTTCAAACAAGCTTCCGGCCATTTTGCGTTGATGGAAACGATGACCACCCGCGACTATCTCGCCTTTCGCGACAAGTTGAGTCCGGCCAGCGGCTTTCAGTCGGCCCAGCTTCGCGAAATCGAAATCCTGATGGGCCTTCGCGACGAACAGCGTATCGGCCTCGGCCATGGCGGCTCGTACCTCGACGCGCTTCGCGGCACCGGCGACAAGCCTTCGCCGGCCTACGCGCGCGTCAAGAGCCGGCTCGAAGACACGCCCTCGCTCCGGGACGCGATGGATGAGTGGCTGTACCGCACGCCGATTCAGGGTTCGTCGCCGAGCGACGACGACGACGACGACGTTGTCGCCGATTTCTGCGAGGCCTACCTGGCGGCGCACGCGTCCGAAATGAATCGGGCGGCGCGCTTTGCACGGCATGAAGGGCTGAGCGACGAAGACATCGAACGCCTCAACGCGCGCTACGAACGAGCCGGCGAAAGTGCCCGCGACTTCCTGCACGCAAAGGACGCTCACGAAGGTGAACGGGCGCGGCGGCGCCGAATTCGCGCCGCAGCGCTCTTTGTCGAGAGCTACCGCGAACTGCCGCTTCTCGCGTGGCCCCGGGAGATCATGGACTCGATCGTCAAGCTCGAGCAGGCCGCCGTGGTTTTTCGCCAGCGCCATGCGCGCATGGTCGAACGCGTGATCGGCCGCCGCACGGGCACGGGCGGAAGCGCCGGCGTCGACTACCTCGACCAGACGGCCCTTCGCTACCGCGTCTTCGACGACGTCTGGGCCGTGCGCACACTGCAGCTTCGAGAGGCCGCCCTCCCCCCGGTGGCGAACGCCGAGTTCTACGGCCTCGTCGCCGAGCGCTACTAGACCTGACCAGCGTTGCCGCCCGGCGATTTTTGCCGACACTGCGACGATTGGAGCGTCCGAATCCACAGCGCCCCCAAACGCCATAGGGGTCCACGTTTGGATGGCTGCAAGCGCCGTGCTGTCGTCGCAAAGTGACGACGCGGCAGTGCCGGTCAGGTCTCTACCTACTCAGCGGGCTGATCCACCGGCGCGAGGTCCGGCTCCGGTGCGGGCGCCTTTCGCGGCGCGGTCAAGCGTTTGCGAAGCCGCCCGAGGGCGCCGCGGCCGTCGTCCGCGATCGCGTACATCGTCGGAATCAGTACGAGCGTCAGCAGCGTCGCGGCGGCTAGACCAAAGATGATCGCGATGGCCATCGGCCCCCACCATGCCGCGCTCGTACTGCCCAGGATGAGGCGCAGGTTTCGAAAGTCGATGCTGACGCCGATGGCCATCGGAATCAGGCCTAGCACCGTCGTGATCGCCGTCAGTATGACGGGGCGAAAGCGCGTCATACCCGCCCGCACGAGCGCTTCAAAGACCTCGTAGCCGCGCTCGCGCAGCTGGTTCACGTAGTCGAGCAGTACGATGGCGTTATTCACCACAATGCCCGCCAGCGATATGACACCGAGCCCGGTCATCATGATGCCGAAGGGCGTGCCCGTGAGCACCAAGCCCCAAAGCACACCGACGAGCGACAGCACGACGCTGTACAGCACGATGAGCGGCGTCACGATCGAGTTGAACTGGTAGACAAGCACCACGAGAATACCGAGGAGCGCGATGAGCATCGCGCGGCTCAAAAACGCCGCCGTCTCGGCTTGCTCATCGTTCGAACCTCCGAGGGACATGTAGTAGCCCGCGGGAAGCTCCGCCTCCTCGATGTATTCGAGCACCGCGTTCTGAACGACGTCTTGCTGCACGCCTTCGGCCACGTCGCCGGTGATGCTCACCACCAGATCCTGATCGATGTGGTGGATGGCGCCGGTACCGCCAGCGAGCTCGTAGGTCGCGACGGACGAAAGGGGCACGGGGAACGTGTCCGGACTGATGTCTTCACGGCCGTCGATGCGCAGCGAGAGGACCGACTGCAGGTCCTGGCGAAACTCCGGCGCCAAGGTCACGAGCACGTCGTACTCGTTCTCTCCGTCACGAAGCACCGTCGCCTTTTGGCCAGCGACGGCCGTTCGCACGATGCCCGCCACGGCCTGCGTGCTTGCGCCGACCCGCTTGGCGGCGCCGCGATCGATGCGCAGACGCATTTCCGGTCGACCAACGCGGTAGTTGTCCGTCAGGTCCGTCGTGCCTTCGATCCCACGAAGGTCGCGCCGAACGCGGGCCGCCAGGCGGCCGAGTTCATGCACGTCCGGTCCGGCGATGCGCACGTCGACGGGCGATCCGACGGGCGGTCCCATGCGTTCCTTCTCGACGCGGATCTCCGCGCCCGCGATGTCCGCCACGCGCTCGCGAAGGCGATCGATGGTCGCCGTGGTGGCCTCGACGCGAACCGTTTCGCCCGGGCGCGCCGTGTTGCGGTCCGGCAAAAAGTCCACGGTGATACGCGCGCGGTTTTCCGCCGCCTGCTGCATGGCCATCGGATCCTGGCCACCGCCGGCGACGCCGACCTCGGCCACGTAGACGTCGACGTTCGCCTCCGTCGCAAGCACACTTTCGATGCGGCGCACGATTCGGTCCGTCGTTTCGACGTCCGTTCCGATGGGCGCCCGTACGCCGATCGTCGCGCGGTTCGGCTCCGTCTCCGGAAAAAACTCGACGCCGTGCTGGAGGGCGCCGTAGGCCACGAACGTTCCGACGAGCGCTAGGTTGCCGGCGAGAAACGTGATGTAGCGCCGACGAAGGGCAAGCTCGAGGAACCGCTTGTACGCACCCATGATGCGTCCGTCGGGCATCGGTTCGTCTTCGAGGTCGCCTTCCCGGTACGGACCGTCGCCAGCTTCTTCGGCGAGCGTGGCCGCCTTCGTACGTCGCATGAACTTTGCCGTAGCCACCGGAAGGACGACGACCGCCACAACGAGCGAGCAGATGAGCACGATCACGATCGTGCGGGGCAGGTAGCCCATGAACTGGCCCATGATGCCGGTCCAAAAGAGCAGGGGCGCAAAGGCCGCCACGGTCGTCGCCGTCGACGCGGCAACGGCGCCGGCCACTTCCTTCGTGCCCGTGATGCTGGCTTCAACGAGGTCTTCGCCCATCCCCACGTGACGGAAGATGTTCTCCACCAGCACGATGGCATTATCCACCAGCATGCCGAGGGCCATGATCAGTGAAAAGAGCACGATCATGTTCAACGTCATGCCGAAAGCGCTGATCACGATGAACGCGAGCAGCATCGAGAGCGGTATCGCCACCGCCACAAAGAAGCTGTTACGCACGCCCATGAAGAAGAGGAGCACGCCAACAACCAGCAGGAGCCCAGTGATGATGCCGTTTTCCAACTCGCCGACCATGTCGTCGACGAGCTTCGATTGATCGCCCAAAAAGCGCGCCTCAACGCCTTCGGGCCAGCGTTCCGCATGCACCCCGACCACTGCACGCACCGCGTCGACGAGTTCGACGATATTGGCGCCGCTGCGCTTCGACACAGCGATGGATACGGACGTTTCGCCATTCATGCGCGCGTAGGTCGCACGCGGCGCAAAATCGTCGACGACGCGGCCCACGTCGCGCACGAAGACCGGACGGTCGCCCACGCGCTTGATGGCCACGTCCGCAAAGTCGCGCGGATCTTCGATGTCGCCCGGAACGCGGAGCAAGAACGTCGCATCGCCCGTTGCGACGTCGCCGCCGGGGATGTTGACGTTCTCGGTCGCGACGGCGTTGACCACGTCGTTCAGCGAAAGGCCGTAGTGGGCCAAACGATGGAGGTCGACCTCGATGCGGATCTCGCGCTCGCGCCCGCCGCTCAGGTCCGTGGCAAGCACGCCTGGCACGCGCGAGATCTCATCTTCGAGGTCTTCGCCCAGGTCCTTCAGGGCGACTTCGTCCACCGGCCCGCCGATGGTGACGATGAGCACGGGAAGGTCGCTGAAGGAAACCTCTGCCACGTTCGTGTCTTCGGCGTCTTCGGGAAGGCTCGGCTCGGCGCGGCTCACCCGGTCGCGCACGCGCTGAATTGCATCTTGAATGACCGCTTCGGGCTCAAACTCGAGCACGACGACGCTCATGCCCTCGTATGAGGTGCTCGTCATGCGCTTGAGGTCCTTGACGCCCGCCAGCTCGTTCTCGAGCGGGTTCGTGACCAGGCTCTCGATGTCTTCGGGCGACACGCCGATGTACGGCGTCGTCACCGTCACGACGGGAATGTCGATGTCCGGGTTCGCTTCGCGCGGCAGCTCGGCGTAGATCTTCGTGCCGAGCAGCACCGTGCAAAACACCAAGAAGCCGACGAGCAGCTTCTTGTTTCGCACCAACGCGTCGATCACGGCGCAACCTCCACGGGCGCCGCCTCTGGCTCCGGCTCGGGAGCAGTCGCGTCGGGCCCCTCGGCGAAGCGCACGCGCCCGTCCGTGCAGCACGCGCCTTCGCGCATCACGAGCACGTCGTCGCCCTCCTGAAGCTCGCGGTGCCCCGTGACGATGAGACGCTCACCTACGGCGAGCCCGTCTTCGATGAGGACCTGATCGCGCACCACGCGCCCTACGCGTACGGGACGCCAGACGGCCTTTCCATCGACCTCGACGAACACGCCGTTTTCCTCCAGCGCCGTCACGAGCGTGTATTGGGGAACGACCACCGCGCCTTCGATCGACGCTCCGGACACCTCGACCTCCGCGATCATGCCGGGAAGAAGCTGCCGCCCTTCGTTCGCCACCTCAACCCGAACCTCGAAGGCCCGCGTGCGAAGGTCCGCCGCCGGGCTGACGCGCTCCACGACGCCCGTTCCCACGCCGCCGTTCGCGTCGGCCTGAACGCGAACTTCCATTCCCGGACGCAGCGAAGCCACGTCGCGGTCGGGCACGGACAGGCTGATATGCACCGGACTGAGCTTCACCAATCGCACGAGCGGCACACCGGGAGCGGCGACCTCGCCGCGCTCCACGTCGAGGGCGGCGACGGTGCCTGCGAAGGGCGCACGAATCACCGAGCGGGAGCTCGCCACGTTCGCCACCCGAAGTGCAGCGCGCGCCGCCGCCACCCGGTTTCGTGCAGCATCGAGCTGCTGCTCCGTGATCGCGTCGCCAAGGCGCTCCGCCCGCTCGAGCTCGCGCTGCGCGGCATCGAGCTCGACGCGCGCCATTCCGGCCTGGGCCGACGCAGACGCCGTGTCCACGCGCACCAGCGTTTGGTTTCGCTGCACGTCTTCGCCTTCTTCGACGAGCACCCGCTCGATGAAGCCCCCCATGGCGGACGCCAAGAGCGCGTCTTCGCTACCGACGACTTCGCCCGGCCACCGCGTGGAAAGGGACGCCGCCGTGGGTAGGACGCGGGCAATCTCGACGCGGGTGGCGCGAAGGGCCGCCGGATCGGGCGCCACCGACTCGCTCGATGCCGGCGCCGACGACTCCTCCGTGCACCCGACGAGGAGGGCCATCGCGAGCGGTAGGTAGAGAATCGGGGACTTTGTAGGGAAAAACATGGCGCAGCGAACCAGGATCAGCCCAAAGGGGGCGCGAAGAGCAGAAAAAATACGGCGGGGTGCGACCGTTGGTCGAAACAGTATGGCCCCCGTTAGCGCGTGGCCCTAGTTTCGCCTGCCCCGGGGCTCGCGACAAGCGAAAGGGGTGCTATGGACGGTCGGTGGAACGCGCGCGCCGACTCGCTGCCTTTTGGTCCTGGTTGCCGGCGTTTCGCGCGGTGGCCGAATCCGAGCACCTTCCAACGGCTTCGCGCCTGCTCAATGTGACGGCTTCGTCGCTCTCGCGCACGATTCGGCTCCTTGAAGAAGATCTCGGCACCCAACTCTTTGAGCGAACGGGCCGAAACATTCGGCTCAACGACACGGGCGCCGCGTTCCTGCAGGCCACGCGCGAAGCGATGCGCGTGGTGCACGAGGCGCTCGCGGAAGCGACCGGCGACCGGCTTCACGGGCCGATCCACTGCTCCGCGCCCACGCCCCTCGCGGCCATCGTGTTCGTGCCAGCGATGCGCGCCCTGCGCGAAACCTATCCGGCCCTCTCGCTGCATCTGCACGCCATGGTGGGTGAATCGATGGTGGCGAAGCTTAAGCGCGGCGAGCTCGACCTTGCACTCACGGACGACGCCGTCGACGACGACGCGCTCACCGTCGATAAGCTCATGACCCTTCGACACGACGTCTTCGCCGCCGAACGAATCGCGCTCGAAGACGTGGTGTTCATCGCGCCACGCCGCGACGATCAGGGCCACACCCCGGACGCCTGGCCCGCGCACCGAAGCCGCGAAATCGGTGCGCGCGTGGACCTCATGCAGACGGCCATCGACGTCGTGCGCTCCGGCGCCCCCTTCGGCGCCGTGCTGCCCTGCGTCGTCGGCGAAAGCAACGGTCTGGTCAGCCTCGGACTCGCCGGCGAGATGAACCCGAGCGTGCTCTACGCCGTTCGCCGCCGAACGCTCTCGATGAGAACGAAAGCCGACGTGCTCGCAGAGGCGATAGCAAAGACCTTTCAGGCCGAACGGCACAGCGAGTCGTAGGGGACGACCATGGGCACGCTCGCGGCGAAGCTCGGCGGTCACTACTGGACCCTCGTTCCCCATCTCCGTTCGCGGCTGCGTCCGACGAAGCTGCCGGCCGGCGAGCCCGTGCAGTTTCTGACGCAAGACGCAGACCTCGGCGCGCTGTCGCTAACGGGCGAAATGCATGTGAAGCCAGGAGCCGACGACCTCGTGGTCGTGGTGCATGGGCTCGGCGGCGGTCTTGCGAGCGACTACACCCGACGCGCAGCGGCAGCGGCGCTCCGCGAGGGCTTCAGCTGCCTGCGCCTCGCCATGCGGGGCGCGGACCGGCGCGGTGACGATTTCTACCACGCGGGCCTGGGCGAAGACATCGACGCGGTCCTGCGTTCGAAGGCCTTGGCGCGCTACGAGCGCCGCTTTCTCATCGGTTACTCACTCGGCGGCCACGTGAGCCTGCAGGCTGCACGGCACGGCCACGCCAATGCCGTGGCCGCGCTCTGCGCGCCCCTCGACCTGCACCTTGCGGCGGACCATTTTGATTCGCCCGCCATGATCCCGTACCGCGGCCACGTGCTGAGCGGACTCAAGGAAATGGTGCGCGCGATCCGCCTAAGGCGCCGCCCCTACCCGCTGCACTTCGGCAACTTCGAGGCGATTCACAGCCTGCGCGAATGGGATCGCAAAATCGTGGCGCCGCGCTTCGGTTTCGCCGACGAAAACGCCTACTACGACGCCGTCGCCATGGGCGCGCGCATCGGCGAGCTGACCGTGCCCTCGCTCATCGTCAACACGCGTCACGACCCAATGGTGTCCGACGGAAGCGTAAACGCATCGCTGATCGGCGCCGCATCGCTGCCGAACTGCACCGTGGTTCGTCTCGAGCGCGGCGGTCACGTCGGCTTTCACCCGGAAAGCAGCCTAAGCGATCACGGCGTGGGCGAGCGCGGCCCGTCGATCGAGTCTGAAGTCATGCGATGGTTCACGGCTAGCCGGCGATCCAAGTAGCCGCGGAACCGCGACACCTTCAGTCGGGCGACAAACGGCAAACGGCAAACCGCAAACCGCAAACCGCGCACTTTTCAGCCGGAGCAGCGATGCTGGCATGCGAAGAGACCGCCACCGCAGTCGACGACGTCGACGGGGCAGTCGACGAGCTCGCACGGCGAGCTCATGCATCGCAGCGTGCAGTCGCCGCTGAGGCACTGAAAGCGGCATGGGCCCTCCTCGCACGTGGCTCGACAGAAGCCATCGAGGCACGCCGCTTCGCCGGGTTCATCGAAGAGAACGGCGCACGTATTCGACACGCCGATGCAGTGTCGAAAGTCCGCCGCGGGCTGGCCGCAGCGCGAAGCGTCGGAGCAGTCGGCCACGGGGCGCGTACCATCGTCGGCAAGGCCGACGGTGCAGTCCGGGATGCTGCAGGCCACGCCGCAAGTCGCTTCGCCGTCGGCGGCCGTCGCCGTGGGACACGCGCTGCAGTCGCTGCCCACGCACGCGGGCGACGCAGCGTCCGGCGGGGCGTCCGACATCTCGGCTCCGCGATCGGACGCGTCCATGCCCTCATCGACCGCCTCCGCGACATCTTGGACCGCCAGGTCCTCCGAGGGCGCGTCCGGTCCTTCTTCGGGCGCAGCGTCGAGCAGCTCGATGTAGTTCGGGTCGCACGCCGCGAGCGCCGCGAAGACGGACGCAGCAGCGATCAGTGCGAATCGAGCCATGCGGCCGCCGCCCTCCCCTGCGGCGTCGATCCGCGCCGGCGCACGAGTCGGTCGGCCACGCGTCGCGCCTCCGCGAGCCGCCCCGCCGCTTCGAGCGCCTGAACCTTGAGCCATGACGCTTCGGCGACGAACACCGAACCGCGACGCCGCTGCAGCGCGCGCAGCGCCGCACTCGGTGAACCGGCTTGAAGCTCGAGACGCGCGAGGCGGATCCACGCGCTCTCCGCCGTTGTTCCGCGACGCTGTCCCGCAAGGCGGTAGAAGCGGCGCGCCTCCGCTAGATCTCCATTGCGCCGCGCTGACTCGGCCGCCGTGAAGAGCTCATCGACGCTCAACCTCGGCTGCGAGGGCGACGCGCGCTCCGACGCCTGTTCCGTTGACGGCTCGCCAAGCTCCGCATGTACGGAGGGTGCCGAATCGGAAGGGACCGCTTCCGAATCGTCGGTCGGTTCACGCCCGTCTGGACCAAGCTCGCCGTCGAGATCGCTTTGAGGACCGTCGCCGGCGGCGCCCTCGTTCGGTGCTGCGGGTTCGGCGACGGGACCGCCCTCGCTCCACGCCCGTACCGCCGTCTCGAAGGGCGCGCCGTCCCACGGCTGAACGCCGTCCTCGAGGGAAAAGCGTTCGTTCCGCTCAAGGCGCACACGCGGCCCGTCCGTGACGTTTACCGCGACGATCCCCTCAGACACCCGCACCTCGAGGCTGCGCTGAACGTCGACCTCGAAGATCGTGCCGATCACGCGGACGTCCGCCCGCGCCGTTCGCACGACGAGCTCGCCGCCGCCCAGGTCCCGCGCATGCACGGCGATCCGCCCCTCGCGCAGCGCAACCACGCTGCGACACGGGTCCGCTTCGACCACCTCGGCGACGCCGTCGACGTCGAAGGCCGCCACGGCGCTGCCGCTGCTCGGCAGCGGGCCCAGGGAAAGGCTCGGCTCGCGAGCCGAGCACGCGCTCGCGACGCTGGCGGCCGGCAGCTCGCCCTCGCCGGGCCCGCGAACAAAAAGGAACACGAGCGCCGCCGCCGCGCACGCGCCCAACCCCACGGCGCCAGCGGCGCGTACGCGCTGGCGAACCACCCCTTGGCGAACGTAGCGCGGCCCCTCCCGCGCCATCAGCTCGCCGATGTCGAGGTGACCGCTTGCCGCTTCTTCGTCGGCGGCCTGACGCAACCGCGCACGAAGGCTCTCGTCCAGCTCGCTCACTGCAGCAGATCCTTCAAGTAGGGATCGCCCGCTGCAAGCTTTCGCAGCTCCTTTTGGGCGTAATAGATCCGCGACTGGGTCGCCGAAGGCGAGCTGCCCATCATCTCGGCAACCTCCTTCACGCTAAGCCCCTCGAGGGCCCACAGCATGAATGCAACCCGCTTCTTTTCCCCGATCTTGTTGAGCAAGCGTCGGGTACGGCGAAGCTGCTCGCTTGCTTCCGTCTGCCGCTCCGGTCCTTCGCCATCCGTCGCCGGGTCTGCGTTCCAATCGCCCCGGCGGCGAAACCAGGCCGAGCGCCGCATCGCGCGTCGAGCGATGCGCACGGTGATGCCGCCAATGAAGGTGGAAAGGCGGCTGTCGGAGCGAAAGCGCGGGAGGGCCCGGCAGAACTCCACGAACACGTTCTGCACCAAATCGTCGAGATCGTCCCGGGGCCCGAGCATGCGAAGGAGGAGCCGACGCACCCGAGGCTCGTGCTCCCGCCCGATGCGTCCGAGCGCTGTCGAATCGCCGGCTTTCGCCAGCGAAACAAGCTCTTTCTCGGAATTTTGGCTGGTTTCAGGTCCATGGGCGCTCGCGGGCTCGGCTGCCAACACCAAGTGAGTCGTCGGACCCGTCGCTGGCCATGAATCTTTTTTTACGTCCCGCGCCAAAGGAGCCCGGCTCCGAGGGTGCCAAAAAGCCGGCCTTCCCGCGAGATCGGCTCGCCTCCGACGGCAAACCCCACGGCGCGCGGCGCGCCGTCGACGGACACACGCAGACGCAGGGCAAAGCCCGCGCCGAGCTGGACCCCCAGCGCCACCGTTCCGCCGGCAGAGAACGCCAGGTGGCTTTGGCTGCCCGGCTGACCGGCAAGGGAAGCGCGCGCTCGGCTCAGGCCCACCTGAGCCAGGAGCTCCACCCAGAGGCGACGGGCAAAGGGCACTTCAAGACCGCTCGCAAAGGCCACGTCCGTTCGCCGCGTGTTTAGGCTGAGTCCCGCAGCGCCCGACCCCTCACGGCCAAAGACCTCGCTGCGAAGCTGAAAGTGACCCGCAAAGCGCCCGCCGACCACCCGCAAACCCACCAGGATCGCCGGGCGGTGGTACACCGTGACGGGCTCACCCGTGAACGTAAACGCGTAGCCCGCGCCGACCAGGGGTCGGAGACGAAGACCACCGCCGAGCGCGCTCCCCTCGTCGCCGTTGGCGGCGTCGGCGTTCCCAGTTCCGTCGCCGTCGTTCGAGTTGCCTTCGTTTGCGTCGCCGTCTTCTGCGTCGTTCGTAGCGGCGCCCTCTCCGTCGTTACCATCGCCGTCGTCGGAGTCGTTCGAGTCGTTGCTCCCATCGCGGTTGCTCGAGTCGTCGCTCACGCTGCCGTTCGGGTCAGTGCCGGTTACTTCGCTCGCCGTGCCCGTCGCTCCGCGACCGCCTTCGTTTCCTCCCGCCCCGCTCGATCCGGCTGCCCCATTTTCGCCGCCGGACGCCGTGCGCTCGCCCGCCTCTGCACGACGCAGCAACGGAAGCTCCAGCATCTCCAATGCGCGCACCGCGATCGAAATGCGGCTCATGCGGCGCTGAATCCGGCCCTCAAGGATCACATCGTCACCCTGACGACGACCGAGGAGCACGCCCCGCCCCTGGTCGATCAAAAGCAGCGAAACTACGCGCGCCCCCTCCGGCATCGGCGCCCCCGCCTCAAAGGCGTCCTGCAGACCGCGCACCACGGTCATGCCCGCGAACTCCGCGGCCATGTACGCCGCAAGTTCCTCATCGCCCTCGCCGGCGGGAACGATCCACACCTGCGGCGCGTCTTGCGCCACGGCGCTAAGCGCGGGCAGAAGCACACCCACCAGGACACTAAATCTAAGAAGCAAGGCACGAACATACTACGACACGCCGGTTTCGACGCTGAGCGCACAGTCGAGGGGCGCGTCGCCAGCTCCGCCAACGCCCGTGCGCGATCGAGCAGGCCAGACGAACGGCAAACATCAACCCGGATCCGGTTTCTCGGTTCTTTCGATAATGAACCGTCTCTCAGTGTCGAACGAAACGCCGTGCGCCTGACGCGACGCTGACGTGGGAGGTCGCGGCTGGCGGCGCCGCACTTCTGAACGCCAATTCGCACCCCTCCCGTCGACGGGGGCTCGGTTACGGGACGGGTAGCGAACCACCGCTACGGGATGTACCCCGGACCTGCGTGGCTACGCTTAGGGCATGAACGTAGTACACACCCAGCGGTCGGCGCGCTACGCCGGCCTTTGTTTGGCCCTAATGCTTGGTTGTTCGGAAGACACGGACCCGCGCCTCGACGCTGGGCCGAGCGACATGGCGATGGTGCCGGACATCGCTTCGGATGCGCCGGTTCCCGACGCGAGCGGCGGACGCGTGGACGTTCGTGACGCCGTTTTCATGGAACGGAGCGGGGACTGCGCCGACCATGCCACCGCATCGATCGCATCGGTGCTCGATATTCAGCGCGACCTGGCATTCGAGGGAACCGTCGACATCGCCGTGGACGGCGACGCATGCCTACTGACCTCGACGGCGATTCCGAACCACGACTTCAACGACGAAAGTGCAAGCTTTGCAACGCCCGTAGGCGCCCTCGAAACCACGATTGCCATCCCGCGCAGCCCGTCCCTCGCGGCCGAATCGACGGCCCTAACGCTCACGATTTACGACGGCATCATGCTCAACGGCGTCGTGCTCGATCAACTTGCCGCGGGCTGCTTTGGTGTGGGCGATGGACGCAGCGGCTGCAACGACCTCGACGCTCCGTACCGCTTTGATCCCATGCACCCATCGGCGGAGTTTGGCACCGACATCCACAACGCCCACACCCAGCCCGATGGGCGCTACCACTACCACGGCGATCCGCTTGCCATGTACGGCGATGAATCGGACGGCCCCTCAGGCGTCATCGGCTTTGCCGCCGACGGCTTTCCCATCTACGGACCCTACTTTGACGACGGCACCGTCGTGCGCGAGGCGCAAAGCGGCTATACCCTTCGGACGGGCGAACGCGACGGCGGGCCCGGGGGCCCGTTCGACGGGACGTTCGTCGACGACTATGAGTTTACGGACGCCGGTGACCTCGACGAATGCAACGGCATGACGGTCGATGGTCAGTACGGCTACTATTTGACGCGCGCTTACCCATGGGTGGTCGGCTGCTTTCGTGGCACGCCGGACCCCTCCTTTCGAAAGGGGGGGCGCTGAGCGGCAAGGAGCGACGTCCCATCGCTGTTGAAAAATCAACGCGGCTCCGACCAGTGCTGAACACGCTTAGGCGGCGTCCGGTGTGATGGCGCACATGGGCACGAAGCCTACTCGGGCCTTTCGTGTCGCGTGGTCGGGCCCGAGGGCGGGTGGAAAGGCACCGGTCCCTGCGTCGCTCATGAGATGATCATGCGAACCCGATTGCCCTCCCGTAGAGCGCAGCATGTGCTTTCCGGGGCTGGATTCTGAGCTACCGGTTTATTTCGTTTCTTCGAACGGCGTAGCCGCCAGCTCAACGCGCAGGACGCTGGCGGGTGGAAAACCAGTTTCGGTACTGGCCCATCATGCGCCGCTGGCTCGCCGGTGCACGCCTATTGCAGGCGGCCATCTCGGGTGAGCCCTCGGTGGCGCCCCAGCGGATCTCTATGCAGTCGTTCGGGTTGTAGGCCATCTCCATGGCTTCGGCGCGCGCGGCCAGCTCGGCCAATGTGAGCGTGCGTTCGGTTCCGTCGCTGCCGCGGTAGCGGAGCGAGCGGGCCGCGAGGCCGGCGCTGAGCCGTGCGCGCAGCGCGTCGAGGGCGGCGGTGTCGCCGGGCGTGAGGCCGAAGCGCTCGGGCTGGCGCTGCGCTGCGTCGACCACGCCGGTCGCTGCGTCGAGGGCGATGAGCAGGCGCATGTCGCGGCTCGGCGTGGCGAACTCTTCCCACGGGCCCTCGGTCTGAAAGATCGACGCGCCTTCGGGCATGGACATGACGCCG
>JBCCRV010000125.1:0-13389 GCA_039201085.1 Myxococcota bacterium
AGCGACGCGCCGTGGAGCGGTGGCGAAATCTTGACGGACGCGGTTCCGGAAGATACGCAGCTGCTCCCCGCCGCCGCGCCGAGTAAGATCGTATGCGTCGGACGCAACTACGCCGCGCACGCGAAGGAGCTCGGCAACGAGGTCCCCGACTTTCCGCTGCTCTTTCTGAAGCCGCCGTCATCGCTCATCGCCCACGGCGAAGCGATTCGGCTGCCGGCGATCAGCGAGCGCGTGGACTTCGAAGGCGAGCTCGCCGTCATCGTCGGAAGACGCCTCAAGGACGGGGACGAAGCCGCCGCCAAGGACGCCGTCTTTGGCTACACCGCGGCCAACGACGTCACGGCCCGGGACCTCCAGCGCAAGGACGTGCAGTTCACGCGCGGCAAAGGCTTCGACACCTTCTGCCCCCTCGGCCCCTCGATCACGCGCGGACTCGACGTCAGCGACCTACGCGTGCAAGCGCGCGTGGACGACGAACGTTTTCAAGACGGACGCACCTCGCATATGATGTGGAGCCCGCTCAGTCTGCTCGTCACCATTTCACACATCATGACGCTGGAGCCCGGCGACGTCGTGCTCACGGGTACACCACCGGGCGTTGCGCCCCTTCGCGACGGAGACGTCGTCGCCGTATCGATCGAAGGACTCGAGCCACTCGCCAACCCGGTGAAGGCATGAGTCCCAAAAACGGGAGCGCCGAACGCGGAAGCGCTGAGCCAAGCGGCCTCTACCGCCTTCTTCGCCCGGCTCTCTACGCGCTTCCGGCAGAGACAGCGCACAACCTGGCGATGGGTGCGCTGCAGGCTGCGCAGGCCGCGGGCGCCGAAGAACTGCTGGAGGGGCTCTACGCACCGGAAGCCGAGCCGTCGCTCTCGGTCGAAGCTTTTGGCCATCGTTTTGCCCACCCCCTTGGCCTTGCCGCGGGCTTCGACAAGGACGCCGTGGCCTTCGAGGCGCTGCTCGCCAGCGGCTTCTCCTTCGTCGAGGTTGGCACCGTCACGGCCCACCCGCAGCGTGGGAACCCGCGGCCGCGCCTCTTTCGCCTTCCCGGCGACCGTGCGCTTATCAATCGCATGGGCTTCAACAACGGCGGCGCTGAAGCGGCCGCTCGCCGCCTTTCTAGGCGCAAGCGCGCACGCGGCGTGCTGGGCGTGAACATCGGCAAGAGCAAGACCACGCCCGAGGCCGACGCCGCTAGCGACTACGCGTTCAGCGCTGGCCAGGTCGGTCCGCACGCCGACTACCTCGTCGTCAACGTGAGCTCGCCGAACACGCCGGGCCTACGCAACCTGCAGTCCGTCGAGAAGCTCGAACCGATCCTCCGGCAGGTTCGAGGGGCCGCCGACCGAAAGCGCCTAACGCCCGTGCCGCTCCTCGTAAAGATCGCGCCGGACCTCGCCGACGAAGACGTGGACGCCGTCGCCCAGCTCGCGACCCACCTCAAGCTCGCCGGCATCGTCGCCACCAACACCACGATCAAGCGCGAGCCCCTCGGCACGCCACGCGACCGTATCGACGCCATCGGCGCGGGCGGCCTAAGCGGCGCGCCGCTGAAAACCCGAAGCCTTGAAGTGCTGCGGCGCCTTCGCGCGGCCGTTCCCCCGCTCACCTTGATCGCCGTCGGCGGCATCGAAACGGCGGACGACGCGCGCCAGCGACTCGAGGCCGGCGCCAACCTATTGCAGGCCTACACGGCGTACGTGTACCAGGGCCCCACCTTTGCGAAACGACTGATCGACGGCCTTTCCGAACGGTGAGTGCTGCGATTGCGCGCAGCGACACAACGTTAGCAACGTGACGGACGTGGCAATTCCGCCCACGTGTTGGGCGGGCCCTAACCGTCGCTTGTGCATTCCTAAGGCGCCACCTCGGGTGCAACTGCGAACCAAAGGCGACAAACGCGGTGCTGCGTACGCCACCGAACGGGTCACGCAATGGTGCGCGGACGAAATGAGGGGACCGTTAGGAAACTTGCACTCAGCCACCCCTACGCGCTCACGTATGTCACAGAAGTGGCACGTCACTTGCTCAACGTCGGTGCGTGCCTAACAATCTTCGCTTTCACTCTTTCTTCCTCGCCGGCCACTGCTTCTACTCGTTCATTCGAGTCCGAACCCACGGAGCGTCGGCCTCGGACGCCCGCGGCGCTTACCTGCAAGACCCCAATCGCGCCTCCCACGTCTCCGGATCGGACAGCTACGCACAAGTTCCTGAGACCATCGAAAGCCACCGTAGAACCACAGGCAACGACGCTGGAATACACCGGTCCCACGCATGCCGGCGGTCAACCGGGGAGTTCCGCGCTGGCACGGAGTGGGCGTAGCGATGCACGTACGTTGGCTGCATCAAAGCACTCGCTGGCTGGCTGGAATGATGATGATGGGTTGCTTTCAATCCAGTTCTGAAGCGCCAGCGACCGTCGATGGGGAGGTGCTGCGAACCGATGCTGGAACCGACGAAGCAGTCACGGACCCGGTCGAAAGTATCATTGCGTTTCGACGCGCCCTCGACGATCAACGACGGCAGCAGCGCGAAAGGTGCGGCGTACCGTTCAACGATCAACACAGCACGCGGAGCGTACGCGTCACACCTGAAGAGGCGTACCGCGCCCTGACCGAAGACGTTCTGATTCCCAGGATCCGCGTCCTCGTTGCTGAACACGGGATGACGCTCGACGAAGAAGCCGCCGCTGAGTGCCTCGCTTTTGAGCGAGGTTGCGAGTCCGCGGAGGACCATTCGGCGTGCCGGCGCGCCTACTCTGGAGGCTTCGAGGTTGGGGACTTCTGCCTAGCTCAGCACGACTGCGCCCCGGAGCTCGAATGCCGCTTTCAGGACTGGGGGTGCGGCGTGTGCGCTGTGCCGAATCCGCTTGAACTGGGCGAAAGCTGCGAAGCTCCGCATGCCTGCGGGGCCGGGCTCGAATGCGTTTCTGGTCTGGATTCCTCCGGCCAGTGCGTTCCAATCGCCGGACCCGGCGAAAGATGCGACCGATATAGCCACCTCGATGACGGGTGCCCCGACTTCCATGAGTGCATCGGAGAGACGTGTGTTCCCTTTACGGCGTTCGAAGTCGTCGGTCCGGGCGGACACTGCTACAACTGGAACGAAACCCACAATGGTCTCGTCGCAAACCGCTGTGACAACGGATTGCGGTGCATGTCCAACCGCTGCGTGAGCGCCGACTTGGATATCGACGAGCCTTGCTCGGACCGCGGCACCGCAAATCTCACTCGCACGTGTCGCCCGAATCTGCTTTGTCACCCAGATACTGGCCGTTGCGCACCGGCAGTGCCGATTGGCGGCCGCTGCGAAGACGAAGATGAGTGTATTTCCAGGTACTGCAGCGACGGCATCTGTACTCGTCTCTTGCAGGAGAGCGGTAGCCCATGCCGCGACGGTCGGGACTGCATGAGTTTCACCTGCATCGATGGTGCATGCGCACCGCAGGCCGGACGCTGCGAACAAGATGCTGCGTTGGGCAGCCTGTGACTTCGTGTGATCAACACGCAGCCACTGACTTGAGGAGACCCAATTACCTCGAAGCGGTACGTAGTGCCTCGCGCGACGCACCGTAAGTCGCCCGGGCGTTTTCAAAGAGGCGAGCGTTAGAAACGTGACGCGCGCGACCGCGACAGGGCTCGCACCCGTTGATTCCGTGGCATGGTCGTTGCGGAGTTGCGGCGCATGTCTTGCCATCGCCCCCGCTTCTCGTCTGCTGCATCGCTCTTGCTCTTCGTGAGCGCCGTGCTTTCCGGCTGTTTCAGCTCGCAAGGGCCGAGCGCGGACTTCGACGCCGCAGCCTTCGACGCGCGAACCCGCGACGCCGCAACGTTCGACGCCGCGGTGATGGACGTGGATGCTCCGGAGCGTGACTTTCGAATCGTCGAGACGTCCGTGGACGAATCGATGAACCAAGACAGCGCCGTCGACGACGAAGTGGAGCGCATCCTCGCCTTTCAGCGTGCCGTCGACGAACGCATGCTCGCCCTTCGCGAAGCCTGCGGAGACGTTTTCTCCACGCAGGGTGCGCGAGAAGACATGGCCGCCCCGTTCCCCGATATCTGGCGCGCCAACACCACGGATGTGCTTGCACCCCGTATCCGCTTTCTCGTGGCCGAACACGGGATGACGCTCGACGTCGACGCCGCCGCTGAGTGCCTCGCGCTAGAGCTTGATTGCAGCACCCCGTTTGACGAACCCGGCGGCTCGTCCCCGTGTGAGCGCGCGTACTCTGGGAACTTCGAAGCAGGTCGCGCTTGCCGAGCACAAATGGACTGCGCCCCGGAGCTCGTGTGCCGCCGCTTGTCGAACGACGGTGGTTGCGGCGAGTGCGCCGTTCCGATTCGGGCTGGCATGGGCGAGGCGTGTGAAAATGGTGGCTGCGAAGCGGGCCTCGAATGCGGGCTGGAGGACTCCGTCTGCCTGTCGATCGCGACCTCGGGTGGTGCATGCGTCGGAACGTTTCGGACTCCCTTTGGCGACGACGGATGCCCGCCCTATCACGCCTGCATCGACGACGTATGCACGCCCTTCGCCGACTTCGAAGTGGTGGGACCGGGCGGGCCCTGCGCCAATCCCTTTGATCGACTCGTCGCAACCCGATGCGAGGACGGATTGATCTGCTATTTCGGGCGATGCCTCATCGAGGACCTCGACGAGGGCGAAAGCTGTCCCAACTTCCGAACTGAAAACCCCACGCGGTTTTGCCGTCCGGATTTGCGCTGCCGCACGGACATCGGCATCTGCGATACGGGCGTAGCACTCGGCGGAGCATGTGAACGGAGCGGAGAATGTGTTTCCGGCCGCTGCAGCGAAGGCGTTTGCACGGTGATCCTGCAGCCGAGCGGAAGTCCGTGCGGCTCGAGCGTCGATTGTTGGAGCTACAACTGCGAGGAAGGCGTCTGCGCTCCGCGTGACGGCGATCTCTGCGACTGATGCGGTACGCTTGCCTGTGACCAAGCTCGCCCTCTACGGCCACGACGCCTGCACCTATTGCCAGCGCGTGCTCCGAGCGAGCGACGCCCGTGGCGTCGACGTGGAGTAACGGAAAATAGTCGAGCACCCCGAGCAACGGAAAGCGCGCGTCGAGGCACGCGGGCGCGCCACCGTTCCGGTCCTGCGCATCGCCAAGGATGAAGGGGAGGACGAGTGGATGCCCGAATCCGCCGACATCGTTCGCTACCTCTACGCCCAATACGGCGACGGGAAGCTTCCACCACCGGGACCGGAAGTGCAGCGCGCCATCACCGCCACGATGTGGATCCTGCTCATCGCCGGCGGCTTCTTGACGGAGTACCAAGCGCCCTTATGGCTCGTGGCCTGCGCTTTAGGCGCGGGACGAAGCGTGATCAACGCCCTTCGCACCCGCGCCGCGATTCACTTCGGCGTCAGCGCGCTCTTCGTATTGGGCTGCGTGTCGATCGGCCTTCGCCTCGCCGGCAGCGCCAGCTTCCCGTGGTGGCACGGCGCCTACGGTCTTGTAGCCGTCCTCGCACTCGTCGCCGTCGTGCAGCGCCTGCGCCGCGGCTCGATGGGATGAGCGCTCGCGCAAAGGCCACCTTGTGGCGCCTGTAGCTAGCTGCCGACGCCGTTCGACTGCCCAAGTGGTTCAACGACGGCGAGACGCGTGTACGTTCCGAGCTCGCATTCATCCGAGCGCGCCGTGTGGCCGTCCAGGCATTCCCAGCCGGCGCAGCACTAAGCGACGGGCACCAGAAGCCGTCAGGCGAGCGGCGCTTCAACCGACAAACGCGTCCCCGAACGCGCCAGCCTCGGGTCGATGCGAGCACCACGACCCTTCTGCGAGGCGAAACCAATCGATGCGCAACGTCCGCGGGACGCCTTGCGGCTGCGCCATGCGCGGACGCGCTGGCGCGGGCGGCGGCCACAGGCTATGTCGTCCGGCCCATGGCGCAGTACGACCTCATCATTCTCGACTTTGACGGCACCTTCACCGACGTCGAGAAGGAGGCAGGCCCTTTCTTTGCGGCCTACCAAAAAGAGGTGAGAGAGCGCTACGGCAACGTCGACGACGAGTGGCAGCGGGCCCTCGAGACGCTCGCGAAGGATCCGGCCCACTACGGCTGGACCTACGAGGGCCGCGTGGTCGCCCCGGGCAATGCCGATCCCTACCTTCGCGCGACGGTGATCATGAACATGATCTTCGACGAGCGCGGCCTCCTTCCCGACGCCAGGGAGCGCACCCGCGCGCTCAGCGAGCTCTACGTCAACAACTACCCCAAGGCCGACACGGTCTTTCGGCCCGAAGCCAAGCAGGTCGTCGAAGCGTTGCTCGACAGCGGCCTGCCGATCTTCGTGGTCACCAACTCGGCTACGCACGACGTGGAAGCGAAGCTGGACGTGCTCGCTCCGAAGGGCCGGGAGCGGCTGACGGTTCACGGCAACGCCAAGAAGTACCTCGTGAGCGAGCCGAAGCAGTCGTCGGAGCGCTTTGACTCCGTCCCCGAAACGATGAGTGTCGACGGCCTGCGCCGTCCCGTCCTGCTTCGACGCGGCGCCTACTACACGTTGCTCGAAAGGCTCTGGGCCGAAACCGGTGCGAACGCGAAGTCGACATTCATCGCTGGCGACATCTTCGAGTTGGATCTCGCGATGCCTGCAACGCTCGGCTGCGCGGTGCACCTCGTACTCAAGGAGCGCACCGAAGAGTTCGAAAAGAACGCGGTCCAGCAGGTCGGCGGGCACTACTCGGACGGCCTGGGCGCCATCCTCGAGCGCGCACTCTAACCGGCGAGCCTTCAAGGTCCTGCCTCGACGCGCCTCTGAGCGTCGCGGCCGCGACGCGCATCGGCTACGCGCGCCCGTCTTCGTCGTTTCGTCCGCCTTCGAACTGCCGATTGGGAGTTCGTTCACGCCCTTGGTAGCGGTAGAACCCCGACCCGGACTTGCGGCCCAGGTCGCCCTTTTCGACGAGTGAAACGAGCAACGCCGGAGGGTCGAAACGAGGGTCGCGGAGCTCGGCATGAAGCGTACGCGCCATCGCGAGCACGACATCGAGACCGATATAGTCCGCCAAGGCGAGCGGTCCCATCGGATGGGACGCACCAAGCGTCATCGCCGCGTCGATAGCTTCGATCGATCCGACGCCCTCGGAAAGGGTGCCGATGGCATGCAAGAGCTGGGGCACCATGAGGCGATTGACGAGGTAGCCCGGCACCCCCTGCACCTGGATGGGGGTTTGCTCGAGCGATCGGCAAAACGCCGCCGCTCGCTCGATCGTTGCGTTGCTCGTCCGGTGCGCCGCGGCCACCTCAACAAGCGGCATCTTCGTCGGTGGATTGAAAAAATGGAGCGCGCAAAAGCGGCCCGGTTCGTTCAAGCCTTCGGCGAGCGCATTGAGGGGCAGCGACGACGTGTTCGTTCCAATGAGGGCGTCGGGCGGCACCGCCTCTTCGATGGCGCGAAGCACCTCGAGTTTCGTCGCCACGTGCTCGATGACCGACTCGATGACCAGCGTGGCATCGAGCTCGTCGAGCGTGTCGCACACGTCGATGCGTTCGTACGCCGCCGCCGCTCCTTCGGGATCGCGGCGCGCCATTCGTTCGCAGTCCGCATCGAAGCGCGACCGCACCTCGTCGCGCCGACCCGCACGGGATGAGAGCACCTGAACGCCAAACCCCTTTTGGGCCGCCAGAGCTGCGATCCCGCGCCCCATGCGACCACATCCCACCACCGCAACTCGTTCCGCCATCGCTGAGTTCTAGGTCGATCCTCAAACCCAACAATGACACCAGGTGCCATTTTGCAAAAAACGACGCCATATCGCTGCATAACGAGTGGTTTTTCGCCCAGTCCCCACCGACGCGCGATCGCTCATACCCGTCCTTCGAGGGCGAACATTGACCCAAACGGGTGAAACGGGAACAATGGGCCCGAGTGGAGGGGGAAGGGACCGATGTCGCGAATGCGGCGGCCGGCGGATACCCTCGCCGCTCATCTGACCCGCGCCTTCGGAAGCCCCCATGATTCAACTTCGTACCGTGCAGCGCTGCATGCTCGCCGCGCTCTTCAGCCTCTTGTTCAGCGATGCAGCCGAAGCCCAACCGCCCGTCTGCGGCGACAACCGGCTGGAAACCGGCGAGGGCTGCGATGACGGAAACACGGACGACGGCGACGGCTGCTCATCCCTGTGCGCCATCGAGCCAGGTTTTGTGTGCGAAGAGGTCACGTTCACCGTCGACGTGGAAGGAGAGCTCAACCAGGGCGGCGACCAGATCAACTGGGTCCTCGATGCGGACGAACGCGGCATCTTCGAAACGGCCAACTCGGAGGTCGGCATTTACTCGACAAACATGCCCGCCGACGTCACCGAGATCGTCTTCGACATGCGCGTCGAAACCACAAACGACGACGACTTCTTTGGATGGACCGTCGGCTTCGACGACGGCGAACTAGGCACCTCGGGAACGCCCGCGGACACGGACTTCTTGCTCTTCTCCTGGAAGCAGCAGCGCCAAACGGCCAACGGCGCCACCCGGTGGAGCGGCATGCGCCTTTCGCGTGTGACCGGCAACGCCGGCCAGGCCGAGTTCTGGTCCGGCAACCAAGGCAACGTCACGCGCATCGCCGACGGCATCAACTTCCCCGTCAACGAAGCGCTGACGTCCGGCTCGGAACGCGTGAACGGCTGGGAAGACAACCGCTGGTACCGCGTGAACATGGTCGCAACGCCGACACGCATTCGTATATGGCTGCGCGCCGGCAACACGACGGCCACCGACGATCCGACGATGCGCGGCTTCTCCGCCCTCGACCGCGTGGCCGATCTCGAGTTCGACGAATCGATCGCCGTGCCTCCGGGCAACTTCGGGTTCTACGCGTATTCGCAGCCCAGCCTTCGCTACGACCTTGTCGGTCCGGAAACCGACAGCGTCTGCTCCCGCGACGACGATGACGATGGCGTGAAGAACGTGTCCGACCTCGACTCGGACCGCGACGGCATTCTCGACCGCGACGAAATGCCCGGCTTTACCGACGACCCGGACGCCGACACGGACCTCGACGGCATTCCCGACTGGAACGACCCAGACAACGTTCCCGGCGGCTGCATGGCAGCGGGCATGACCTGCGCGAGCCTTCCGGAAGCGCTCGATGTCGACGGCGACGGCATTCCAAACCATCTCGACCTCGACTCGGACAACGACGGCATCACGGACGCCTACGAAGCGGGACTCATCGATGACGATGGCGACGGCAACCCGGATGCCTGCACCAGCGTGACGGACCAAGGCGAGTGCGCCGCCGGCGGGCTCAGCGGCAGCCCGACGAACACCGTCGATGCCACGCCCCCGGACTTCCTCAACCCTGACTCGGACGGCGACGGCCTTAGCGACTTCATCGAAGCCCACGACGACAACGGCGACGCCGTCGCGGACGGTCCCGCCGCGCCGGCGGGCGCGGACTTCGACGGCGACGGCATCGACGACGCCTTCGATCCCGACTGCACCGTCGGACTCTGCGGCGTGACACCGATCACCGTCGCCGCCGTGCTCACAGCGGCGCAGGACGCCAACGGTGACGGCACGCCCGACTGGCAGACGGGATGCGGCGACGCCTACCTGCTCGGCGGCGAAGGCTGCGACGACGGCAACCTCAACAACACCGACGCCTGCAACAACGTCTGCCTCATCACCGATGGCAACGCCTGCTCCCGCAACGACGCGTGCGCCTCGATGACCTGTGAATCCGAAACCATGTCCTGCCAGGTGTGCGACGACACTACGCCCGCGGGAATCGACCAGGGCTGCAGCGCGGGCACGCCCGCGTGTATAGACGTCGCCCTAGCCGGCGGCTCCAACCGCTGCGTCGAGTGCACCGTTGACGCCCAGTGCGGCGACGGCGCCATCTGCGACGCCAACGCCTGCGTCGTCTGCACCGACGACGTGGACGGCAACGGCACAGACCGCGGCTGCACGGACGTCGCGCCCATCTGCGACGCGTCCGGCGCAGCGCCCGTCTGTCGCGTATGCGTCGACGACGCGGACGGCGGCGCGGACACGGGCTGCGCTGCAGCGGTGCCCGTCTGCTCAACGAACCCCAGCGGAAATCGCTGCGTGGTCTGCGAAGACGACGCCACGGGGCTCACGATGGACTTCGGCTGCAACGCCACCGACGCCATGCTTTGTCTGACGCCGATCGGCGAGCCGCCTGTTTGCGTGGAGTGCACGGGCGACGACGACTGCACCGCCATGGGCGAAGTCTGCGGCGGCGACAACACCTGCGTACCCGGCTGCAACGAGCCCAGCGACTGCGCCGGCGACCTGCCGATCTGCGACACCGTGGGCCGCACCTGCGTGGAGTGCCTCGATACGGACGAGTGCCGCGGCGACCTGCTTTGCGGCGCTGGCGGACTCTGCGAGTTCGCTGACTCGGACATGGACGGCGTACCCGACGACGTCGACCTCGACGACGACAACGACGGCATTTTGGATGCGGACGAAGGCGAAGGCACGGACCTCTCCCTCGACGGCGATGACGACGGCATTCCCGACTACCGCGATCCGGACGCCGTCGACTGTACGGACGACGGTACGGGCCGCTGCACCACGCTGCCGGCAAACGTCGACTTCGATGGCGACGGCATTCCGAACCACCTCGACCTCGACTCGGACAACGACGGCATCGCCGACGTGATCGAAGCTGGCGGCAGCGACGACGACAGCGACGGTCAGGTCGACGCCTTCGACGACGCCGACCGCAACGGCGTCGACGACGACCTCGACGACGATCCCCTTCCCGTGCCCGATACGGACGAAGACACGGCGCCCGACTTCCTCGACCGTGACGCCGACGGCGACGGCCTGACGGACGCCTTCGAAGCCGGCGCCGAAGACGCCGACGGCGACGGAATCCCGGACGGCGCGTTTCAAGACGCGGACATGAACGGGTGGAACGACTTGCTCTCCGGCGGCGACGCCCTTCCCCGGCCAGACGCGGACGGTGACGGCGATCCAGACCATATCGACTTGGACGCCGACGGCGACGGCGTGCCCGACGCCCTCGAAGGCCACGACGGCACGGAAGCCGCCGGCGCCGACACGGACGGCGACGGCATCGACGACGCCTTTGATCCGGACTGCATCGATGACGCCTGCGGCGGGGTGGTTGGCGAAATCGCCGCCGTGCCGAGCACGGACGAAGACGGCGTCCCCGACTTCCGTGATATCGATGCCGACGGCGACGGCATCACGGACGGCGTTGAGTGCCCTATGCCCGTGTCCTGCGCCGATACGGACGAAGACGGCACGCCCGATTTCCGCAGCCTCGACGCCGACGGCGACGGCCTGGACGACGCCGTCGAGGGCCACGACGACGACCACGACGGCGTGGCGGACGTAACGCCCGCGGGCGTCGACACGGACGGCGATGGGCTCGACGATGCGTTCGATCCCGACTGCATCGAGGACCTCTGCGGCGGTGTAGTCGGCGCCGAAGCGACTACGCCAGACCTCGATGAAGACGGCATGCCCGACTTCCAAGACGCCGACGACGACGGCGACGGTCGACCCACGGCGGACGAAATCGCTGACGCGGCCGCGTACGAAGGCCCGGCGGATGAACCAACGGACATCGATGGCGACGGCATCGCCAACTGGTTCGAAGAGGACGCGGACGGCGACGGCGCGACGGACATGACCGAGAACGCTGGCGACGGCGATATCAACGACGACGGCCTTCTCGACTACCTGGATCCAAGTGTGGCGCCCGTCGACACGGACGGCGACGGCATTCCAGATCACGTCGAGTGCGGAGGATCGGTGTTGGACTGCAACACCGATACGGACGGCGACGGCCTTCTCGACTTCGAGGATCCGGACGACGACAACGACGGCATTTCCACGCGCGAGGAGTTCGAGGCCCAAGACTTCAGCGACGGTGATCCGCTCAACGACCACGACGCGGACGACGACGGCGTGCCCAACCACCTTGACCTCGACTCGGACGGCGACGGCATTCCAGACCTCTGGGAGAACGGCGGCCGTGATCTAGACGCCAACGGCGATGGCCGACCCGACGACGCGAGCGACGCGGACGGCGACGGCGTCCTCGCGGCCTTCGACAGCAACGATAGCGACGCCGCGCGCGGCATCGAACGCGCCGCAACGAACACGGACGGAAACGGTCAGGCCGACTACCTTGACCTGGACGCCGACGACGATGGACTGCCGGACGTACGCGAAGCCGACGGCACGGACGCCGATGGCGACGGCCAGCACGACAACGTCACCGACGCCAACGGTGACGGACTCGCCGATGCGTTGGTCAGCTCACCCCTGCCTTTGACGGACACAAACGACGACGGCACGCCTGACTTTCAGTCGACGGACTCGGACGGCGACGGCCGGGACGACCTCAGCGAGAGCCGAGACGACAACGGCGACGGCGCGGCCGATCAGGTCCCCTCGGGCACCGATGCGGATGGCGACGGAATCGACGACGCGTTCGATTCGGAACGCGGCGGCGTCGCGGCGAGCGAACCGGATACGGACGAAGACGGAACGCCAGACTGGCGCGACATCGATGACGACGGCGACGGCCTGCCGACGGCCGACGAGCTCGACGAAGACACCGACGGCGACGGCGTTCGAAACTACCTGGACGACGACGACGACGGCGACGGCGTTGGCACCTCCTTCGAAGGCGCGGACGAAGGCCAGGACACAGACGGCGACGGCAGGCCTGACTACCTCGATCCCGACGACGACGACGACGGCGTGCCCACCGTCGACGAAATGGCCGACCCGAACGGCGACGGCGACCCAGCCGACGCGGCGGACGACGACGGCAACGGCACACCGAACTACCTCCAGGCCACGCCTACCTTCTCGGGCGGCGTTGCCGGCGGCGCAGCGTGTGCAGCCGCTCCGCTGCCTGCCTCGCCGTTCTGGGCGCTCCTCGGCCTGGGCTGGCTCTTCGTCCGCCGCCGCCGCGGCTGAGTGTACTTAGCAGGCGGTTTGCGTTGCCTTTCGAAGTCTCCTGTTGATTTCGAAGGGCGGCGCGGCGACGCCCCGGCCACAACGACGGGCGATTCCACGGCTGGAAAAGTGCGATTTAAGGACAATTCAGTCGGCATCGTGCCGGCACGCGGCCACCGTGAAAGGACCATGCCGCAACGCCAGCCCACCCTCCGTAGTCGAAACGCTATCCGGCGCGATGTCCCGTTCGAACGTGACGTATGCCTGCTATGCCTGCTCTGCCTGGCATTCGTGAGCGCGTGCTCGGACGGCATGCTCATGCTCGACGTGGATGGCAGCGTGGAAGGCGACGGCGGCGTCGGCGGAACCGTCGACGACCTTCAAGTCCACGACAACCCCCTCCCCCTCGCCGACGAGGGGCCGGATCGTCCGGACGCGCAGACGACCGACGCAG
>JBCCRV010000126.1:0-13324 GCA_039201085.1 Myxococcota bacterium
CCGATGCTCTCGGCGAGGTGGTAGTCGCCGGCAGCGTCGCGATGAACGTACTTTGATTTCGAGAGGGGCTGCTTCACTCGTCGCACGTGTCCGGCGGAACGCCGCCTTCGGAAATCGGCCCGAGCCGGACGGGCGTGAAGGTGTAGCGAACAGCGATGCTAAGCGCATCGCAACTCGTCGCCATGCCGTCGTCGAGGGGGTTTGCCGGCAGGTCCGCCAGTTCCCGTAGGCGTCGCTCGAGAATGTCGAACTCGAAGCTTCCGGGGCAGATATTCACTGTGCGTGCCGCGTCCAGCAGCTCCGCAACCTGCCATCGACCGGAAAGTTCGACGGCGCCAAAGTCCGCATGAGACTCGTGAATGTTCACCACCAGGACCACGTCGGTCATGCGCACCGTGATCCCGCGGACGGTCGAGGCGAAGTTGAATGGAATGTTGTCGATGAAGCGGACGTAGAGGGCACCGTCGCGCACGTACGCGTTCGTAACCCGTACGCGCGGTGACCCGTCTGCACGAAAGTTGTCGTCCCGTGGAAACAGCCAATCGTTCCCGTCCCAGCGGGGAAAGGGCATGCGATCCTCGGTGCCCGGCACGAACGCGTCGAAACCGCGTTCTTCGTACGCAGCCGGTTCGCTCTCATCCGCCTCGCCGGCAAAACCGAACACGGACTGGGCCTGTACCACTTCGACGAGCGGATCGTTGGCCTGACCGTTGTACCCGTTGATTCGAAGGATGAGCGAGCCGGTTCCGTTTTCGGAGGACGTCTCTGCGATATCGGCCAAGTCTTCGCCGCTCAGCGCCAACTGAATTGCGTCGATGAGCGAAGCGCCGACGACATTGTCGATGCCGCGCTCGCCGTCGACCTGAATGTCCGTTTCCTCGCCCGTCACGGGTTCGCAGATTCGCACCGGGTCGGGAAACAGGGTGCAGACGCCATCGATGTTCCGACCGATTTCCTTCCAGCGATCGCGGTCTTGATCGAGCACCAGTTCGTGTAACCCCAGAATGATCTCGTCGCCGTCCGTATTCTCGACGTCGGGCGGCCCCGGAACGCCTTCGCTGCCCGAAATGCTGCAGCTAGGGTCGATACCCGGCGGCACTCTCATCTCCGGCACGGCGACTTCTGGCGCCCCAACCTCAGCCTCCGGAGCCCCATCGCCGGGGCCCACCTCAACGCCGACCTCGGCGTCCGCAATCGCGTCGTCGAGAAGCGAAGGGTCGAAGACACTGCAGGCCGAGACTGTTAGCAAGAGAAGGAGCAAGCGCACGACCCACAGCATACGACGGTACGGTGGCTTCGCGCCACGATGCGTGAAGGCGGCGCCCTCCGTCGGTGGCGTGCCGAACTCACCACACCCGTCGACGGCCGTTCTCGCTTGGCGGGTTGAGACGGCAAAACGCCGAAAAACTCTGCGCTTGGGGCTTGGCGCGAACGTTGCTCCGCAGAGCAACGCCATGCTTGATTCTTCAGCCATACGGTCGACGGGGCCCCATCCGCCCAGCGCGGGCGCACGCGCGCGCCTGCCCAACCTGCAGCCTGCGATCTTCCTGCTTTCTCGGGTTTCGTGCGGCCGTTGGCACGACTTAAGGAGAGATAAGTGTGTTCGGCGGCCCGCCGAGGCTGGGCCGTTAGCCATGATCAGCAAAGATGTGTTTCGCTCCCGCGCGGACGAACAGCGGCTTAGGGCACAACCAAGCCGAATGGCGGTGTGGCTCGTCCGGCTGTTTTGCATGATGCCGCTCATCGCGGCGGCCTCGAAAGCCAACGCATCCCCGAACGAATGGACCGAATCGCACGGGGACGAATCGGCGGAAAACGCTCACTTCATGCCCTTCTTTGAACTGGGCGCAACAACCGCTTCCGCATCCCTTGGCGGCACGCTTTGGGAGCCGCACGGAACCGTTGGTATGCAGCTCAACGGTTTCGAGCTCGCCCTCGAAGTCGCCGGCACCCAGTACGGGTCAAACGCCATTGGGCGAACGGCCTTCTCCTTCGCACCACGGGTCGGCTACTACGCGCACCTCCCCGTTGGTCGCTTCTTCTTCCAGCCCTTCGTCGTGGCCCAGTTCCATCTGCAGGTACAGCGCAATCCAAACCGCGGTTCGTCCGGCGCGACGGCGCTAGGCATCGACGGCGGAGTGCGCGCGATGGTCTGCTCGGAAGAAGAGGATGAAACGCGTGCCGGGTGGTGTGTCGGCGTGCGGATTGCCGCGCGCGTTCGCTATCACATCTCCGACTACGCGATGGGCGAGCTGGTACCGAAGGGCAGCACGTTGATCGCGTTTCCCTTCTCCCTGATGATTTCGAGGTCCTTCCAGTGATGCGTCCGTCCGCCATCTTTGCGCTCTTGCTGGCGCTCACGTCCGGCTGCGGATTCATCGCCGGCGCGGACGTGGTCCAGCTCGATCACACGGCGTCCGTGGAGGACGTGAATGTCGGGCAGCTCGTGGTCACCCGTGAAGTGGGCGTCGACCTGCTGCGGGTCGTCGAAGGGCAAGGGGCGTTTCAGGCCCTGCTTCGCACCCGTGAGTGGATCGGTCCGGACGAGACGCCCTCGTCCGACCGCATCCAGGTTTCCTTTGTTAGCGTCGACGGACGCCTTTCGCCCCGCATCACGGGCGCCGGCGCGAACATCAATCTTCAACGGATGGATCTGCGTGCGCCCGCGGGCATACCCGTCGCGATCGATTCGAGCGCCGAAGAGGTGGAGCTCGACGGACTCGCCGGGGACACGCGTGTTGTCGGGCGTTCCAAATTGGTCGTCACGAACCACTCCGGCCCACTCACCACGGAAACTCGCGGCGCGCAGAGTATCGCAAGTTCCGGGTACGTGGACCTCCAGTCACGCGAGGCGATTTCGCTACGGGGCGGCTCCGGCGGCACGGTCATCAGCGATGCAACCGTGACCATCGAAGTAAGTGAAGCACTGAACGAAGACCTCTTCGTGAGCGCCGGTGAATCCGTTCGTATCGTCATCCGGGAGCAAACGCCCGTGACCCTTCTGCTGCAGAGCGGCACGGGGGACATCGACGTGGGCGTGCGAACGGACGTCTTTCAGATCACCGGAGCGACGCAGCGCCAGCGCATCGAACTCTTCGGCGGCGGTCCAACCTTGGAAGTCGCCGCCACAACCTTCATCGACGTCACCGACGGCATCGACCCAGGCGCAATCTAGCGAATCGAACTCAGGCGAGGCGTGCTTGCGCCTCGGCCAGCGTTAGGTCGACGTTGTAGAGTTCGCCGCCCGGCTCAAAGCGGGGAGACGCCGCTGCGAGCGTCGGAAGCTCGAGGCCACCAAAGCCGAGACGGTCGACCAAGTGCAGAACCGGTGCCCTCGCGGCGGCGTCATCGGACGCCACGCTAATGAAGCGCCGCGCATCCTGAGGCTGCGACGTGTCCCCCTGGCTCGCTAGATGCTTGAACCAGATGGTGTTGAACGCCTTAACGATGCACGCTCCGGGAAAGTGGCGGGCCACCCATTCGCTGTGCGAAACGCCCCCCAAATCGATCTTCCCGTCGCGCTCTGGGTAATAGTTCGCGGCGGTCACGAGCACCTTCTCGCCGATAGCGGCGCTTGGCAGGTTCGGTACGCGGCCAAAAGGAATCGCTTCGATCACCAGGTCTCCCCTCGCGCATGCTTCCTCGACGGTGGCCGCGCACGACGTTGGACCGAGCGAATCGATCGTCGCTTGTAGAGACTCGGGACCACGCGAGTTGGCGAGGAGAACTTCGTACCCCGCGTTCACAGCGAGCTTTGCCAGCGTGCCGCCGATGTTTCCCGATCCGATGATGGCTAGCGTCGTTCCCATGGCACCGGCTATATCACAGGGTATTGCCGAACCATTGGGGGCTCGGCGGCCGAGTTGTTCGCATTCCGTCGCGCTTCGATGTCCTTTCACCTCCACGAACGCGGACTTGGCAGCGTAGGCGACACGATGCGGGGTCCACGGTTCGTGCGCCTGGCGAAGCGACAGCTTGCCGTTGCGTCGGTTTCGTGGTGCTTGGCTCCTCTGCGGGCTCACAAGGATGGGAAAATGCTCATCGGCGAGTCGCGTCGACGCGAATCCGCGCGTTCGCTGCTGTTGCTTTGCAGGTCCGCATGAGCATGCGATTTCGAAGGAGTCGCCTCTTGGAGGGCTCGGTGGACATCGAAGCCGTTGTGGCCAACGTGCCCGAGGCCTTCACCGTTAAGGGCATGTTCTTTATGCGCGCACTGACCATCCTCGGTGACGACTATGCCCCGTTGAAGAGCAAGCTTCGGGCGCCGACAGAGCGCTACCTTCCCTTTCGGAACTACCCACAGGCGGACCATGGTCGCTTGGTGTTCCACGCGGCCACGAAGCGCGCCCCCCGTCAAAGCCACTGGGAAGCGCTCCGACGATTCGCTCGGCATGATGTCGAAGACTTCGCCGCGTCCATGCTCGGCCGGGTGACGCTAAGTATGGTGGGCGATCCGAAGAAGGTTCTTTCGCTGATGCCAGGCGTCTATGACAAGGTTGCACCCGGGCCCTGGGGGTTCGCCGTACACGACGACGGCAACCAAGTGACGGTCAATATCAACCGAATCACGGGCCCTTGGAGCTACCAGCTGGGGCAGATCGAAGGCGCCATTGGCTTCTACCACGCAAGCGCTGAGGTGGAGGTACAGCCCAACGAGCCGGGCGTGCGTTTCATCATTCGCTTCGACTGAGTTCGTCCGCTTCGCGCACCATTTCGGAGCGCCGCCGGCGTTGTGAACGAAACATCCCTAGAGCGCATGCTTCCACGGCTTGCTACGCGCCCCGGAGCTTGCGAAAGATCGGTTGGGCCTCGGGATGGGGGCGAAAGGCCACGGCGAGCTCTTGCGAAAGGGCGACGAGGCGCGACTCGACGGAACGACGCTCGGCACTCACGCGCTCGAGGCGACGCGCCATTCCTTGGCGCGCGTCGGCGGCGTCCCGCTCCAAACGCTCGAGCTGCTCCCGCAGGGCGGCGAGCTGAAACTCCAGGTCTGCGTCGCCGGCCTCCCGAAACGCCGCGCGCCACTCGCCGTAGGCCTGCGTGGCGCGCTGGAGCAGCTCCAGGCCCTCTTCTGAAGGCGCGTCCGGCGAGCGCATGTCGAGGTCGATGAGCTGGGCCAGCGTCGACTGGTAGAGGCGCGCGTGTTCGGCGCCCGCTTGGTGTTCACGCGCCGCCGAAAGGTCGCGGCGCAGCGTCTCCACCGCGTGGCCAATTCGCACACGGTCAGACTGCAGGGTCTCGAGGGCCTCGGCCATCGTTTGGTCAAGGCGCGCGGCTTCCTTTTGAAGGGACGCAAGGCGAGCAACGGCGCCTCGAAACTCCGCCAGGTTCCCGTCCACAGACTGGGGCAGCGACTCGCCGTGCACCACACCCGCCATCTCGTCGTAGAGGAGCGCCCGGTGCCGCCAGCGGTCCAGGGGCGATGGGCCCATCGAGCGGCGAATCGACGAGAGCACCGTGACGCGACGAATACGCCGCTCCTTCTCCGGCAAGAGCGCCGCGAGCTGCGCCACGACTCGGTGTGCGTCCGCTGGGCGGTGGTCGGGCTCCTTCGCAAGGAGCGACGCGATGAGCGCGTCGAGCTGGGGCGGACACCCAGGTGCGAGCAGACGAAGCGCCGGCGCTTCCGTTTCCACGTGGTGGAGCAGGTAGCCCGCGGGCGTTTCCGAATGAAAAGGCAGGTCGCCCGTCGCCATTTCAAAGAGCACGATGCCCAGGCTGTAGAGGTCAGAACGCGCGATGCTGCGGCTCCGGTCCGTAAATCGTTCAGGCGCCATATAGGGCGGGCTTCCGGCCACCTCATGGCTCGCGCTTCCGTCCAGCGATGCGATACCGAAGTCCACGAGCTTCACGACCGGCTCCCCGTCATCGCTCTGGCAAATGAAGATATTGGCGGGCTTCACGTCGCGATGTACGACGTCGAAGTCATGGGCGCGGCTCAGGGCCCGGGCGATCTGAAGGGCGAGGTTCACAACGCGCGTGGGCGCGAGGCGACCGCGCTCGGCGATGTAGCGGTCGAGGGTCATGCCCTCGAGGAACTCCATGGCGAGAAAGGGAATGCGGTCGTCGGTTTCGCCCACGTCGAACACGTCGACGACGTTTGGATGGGCGAGCTGCGCTACGGCAGCGGCTTCGTCCCGAAGCATGCGAAGCGCTTTCGGATCGCTGGCAAAGCGATCGTGAAGCACTTTGACGGCCACGTCCTGACCGATGCGCCACTGCCGTGCACGGTAGACGGTCGCCATGCCACCGCGACCGATCACTTCATCGAGCCGGTAGCGACCGCCGAGTTCGGTGCCAATGCGCGGGTCGCTCACCGCACCGTTTCCTCGCGCTTGCCCCCAGCCACGCGCTGAGCTTAGCCCCCTTCGTGACCAAGAGCGCGTGAAAAGCACGGAGGATACGTAAGTATGGGTGTTCAAGACTTCGAAGGGAGCTTGTTGGTCCCGCGCATGCGGAGTCTCGGGGCGAGGACCGACGCCTCCGGGCATGCACCGGCCGGCAGCTACACGGTCGATCGCTGCTATGGTTCCGCCCATGAAGGTCAAGCGCATTCACCACGTCGCCTACCGGTGCCGCGACGCAAAGGAAACGGTCGAGTGGTACGTAAAGTACCTGAACATGGACTTTGTGCTGGCCATCGCCGAAGACCAAGTGCCGTCCACCGGCGAGCCCGATCCGTACATGCACGTCTTTCTCGACGCGGGCGCGGGCAATATCTTGGCCTTCTTTGAGCTCCCTACAAAGAAGCCCATGGGACGCGATGAGAATACGCCGGCGTGGGTTCAGCACCTCGCCCTCGAGGTGGAGAGCGAAGCGGTGCTCACGGAAATGAAGGCGCGCCTCGAAGCGGACGGCATCGAGGTCGTTGGACCGACGGACCATACGCTCTTTCGCTCAATCTACTTCTTTGACCCCAACGGCCACCGCCTCGAACTCGCGGCAAGCACCAACCGGCGCGATCTCGAGGAGCGCATCGATAAGGTGAAGTGGGACATGCTGGACGAATGGTCGCGCACGAAGAAAGCGCCTCAGCACGCCGCATGGATGCACGACGGCAGCGAATCAAAGGGCTGACGGATCCACCCGTTCAAGCAGCCGCTTCACGGCGTCGGCCCGGTGGCTGATCGCATTCTTTTGGGCCGGTCGCACCTCGGCGAACGTTTGCACGGAATCGTGCCGTCGATGGGCGTCGGCTACGAAGACCGGGTCGTAGCCGAAGCCTCCCTCACCGCGCGGCGCCGCCGCGATTTGACCGTGCACGCGCCCTTCGGCAGTCCATAGCTCGCCCGCAGGCGTCGCCAGCGCAAGGACGCAGGCGAAGTAGGCGTCTCGGGCCTTGCCTTCAAGCGCGGCAAGGAGCTTCGCGACGTTTTCTGCGTCGCTCGCGGCCTCGCCGGCGTAGCGCGCCGAGCGGACGCCCGGAGCACCCCCCAAGGCAGGCACGCAAAGCCCGCTATCGTCGGCGAGGCACGCGCGGCCAAGCGCCGTCGCCGCATGTCGGGCTTTCTTGACGGCATTAGCCTCGAAGGTGTCGCCGTCTTCGACGGCGCCCTCAAAGGCGGGAAAGGCGTCGAGGCCGACACACTCGAGCTCGCCCAGGAGCCGGTGAAACTCGCGCACCTTGCCTGCGTTCGACGTCGCGATGACCAGTGCAGAAGGAGCAGAAGGACCCGTCGCCACCTTCGAAGGATCGCTCAAGGGCGTACTCCCGCGCCGCGCAGCGCCTCTTCTTGGGCCTTGCCGAGGGCTTCAAAGGCGCCCGTCGCGCGGTCGAGCAAGCGGTCGAAGAGCGCGCGCTCGATCGGCTCGCCCTCCGCCGTACCCTGCACCTCCACGATGGCGCCCGACGGCGTTCCCACGACGTTGAGGTCGACCTCTGCGTCGCGGTCTTCCTCGTAGCACAGATCGAGCAGCACGCCTTCGCCAACCAGTCCCGCGCTGATCGCCACGATCGGCGCGCGAAGCACGCCTTCGCCAACGAGTCCTTGCTTGCGCAGCCGATTCATCGCGAGCGCGAGCGCGATGTAGCCGCCGGTGATCGACGCCGTTCGCGTGCCTCCATCGGCATCGAGCACGTCGCAGTCGATGTGCACGGTCCGCTCGCCCAGCGCCTCAAAGTTCACGCACGCGCGCAGCGAACGCCCGATGAGGCGCTGAATCTCCGCCGTGCGCCCAGAGATGCTGCCGCCTCTTCCGTCGCGCCGCTGTCGCCTCACTGTAGCCCGGGGATGCATCGCGTACTCCGCCGTCAGCCATCCGCGTCCTTCGCCGCGCATCCACGAGGGAACACCCTCGGTGACGGAGGCCGCGATCAGCACGCGCGTTTCACCAGACGCGTACTCCACGCTGCCTTCGGGGCTGCGCATGACGCCCGTTTGAATCGAAATCGGGCGGGCCTGGTCATGGCCCCGGCCATCCGGTCGCGTTTTCATGGCGCGGACTATAGCGCTGAAGAAGCGCGCAGGGTCACCCGAAAACGGGTTCCGCCGTTCGCGCGCGCCGACGTCTCGATGCGCCCTTCATGGGCGAGCACGATCTGCTGGGTCAGCGGTAAACCGAGACCGCTCCCCCCCTTCTTCGTCGTGTAGAACATGTCGAAGATGCGCTCCTGATCGGCTTCGCCGATGCCCGGTCCATCGTCTTCGACCGTAAACACGACGTCTTCGCCGCTCCGCTTCACGTGAAAGCCCACCGTCGTCTCCGCCGCTTCGCGCGCGTTGCGAAGCAAGTTCAAGAGCGCCTGGCGAAACTGGCCGTCGTCCATGGGCGTTTCGGGAAGTCCTTCTTCGATCGACACCTCGAAATCGAGGCCGCCCACTTCGATTTCTTTTCGAAAGAAAGTGACGAGGTCGTCGGCAAAGTCCGCCGGATCTTCCGGCTGCAGCTGGGGACTGGGTACGCGGGCCAAGCGCAGGTACTCCTCGGTAATTCCGCGAAGGCGTTCGATCTCGCGCTGGATCGCGTCCATCAGCGCGGCCGCTTCGCCCTGGGAGGCGTCGAGTTCGTCGCCAAGCATCTCCACGTTCAAACCGATGCTCGACAGCGGGTTGCGCACCTCATGGGTGACGTGCGCCGCCATGCGGCCGATTGCGGCGAGCCGTTCGCTCGCCAAGAGGCGCTCCTTCGTTTCGTTCAGGCGCGCGTCGCGGGCCGCCAACGCTTCCACCATGGCTTCGAAGTCCGCCGCCAGGCGGCCGATCTCATCGTCGGCGGTGGAGATTGGCTTTCGTGGTGAAAGGTCGCCCTCGCGAAGGGCGGCGACGCGCTCCTGCAGGCGAGGGAGCGGTCCAAGCAAGCGGCGCGAGTAGAAGGTGACGAAAAGCGCCACTACGAGGGCCAGTAGCGTAAGCACGCCAAGGACGACGGACGCTTGACGCTCCCGCTCGGCCACCCCCGCGCTGATGCTTCCAAGCAAGCTTTTGAGGCCGTCGTTGATCTCCGTCAGGCTCGCGCGCACCTCGCCTTCGAGCTGGGCCGCGTCCTGCCGCGCGGCTTGATCGTCGCGGCCGTTTTCAAACTCGACGAGCAAGGTCTCGTAGCGTGCCGCCAGCTCGCCGAAGGCCCGACCCACCGAATCGAAGCTCGCCCGCACGTTTCGAAGGGCACCGCCACGCCCGGCGCGCTCGGCAAGGCGTTCGGCACGCCCGAGCCGAAAGTCGATCTGCCGCAGCGTCGAGGGTCGAAGCTGGAGCGCCGCTTTGAAGCGGCGAAGCACGTCGGGCTGGGCCGCGAGGTCACGGGAAAGCTGGCCGCTCACGCTGCGGTGAAGCACGCGCGCTTCGCTCACGCGAATCGCAAGCGGCAAGTAGCCTTCGCGAAGCAGTCGAAGATCCTGCGCGGTGCGCTCGTGCTGCCATACGCTGATCGCGCTCACGCTCACGAAGCCCGCAATGGTCAGCAGGAACGCCGCGAAGATGCGCGTGGGTATGGAGAAGCGGCGCACGTTTCGCGACTAGACCGGTTTGACTTTCGAATGAGCCTGCGACGTTCGTCCTGCGTTTCGAGGGCAAGGACCGACGACGCAGGAATGTAGGCACATTTCAAGGAGGAGGGACGCTGACATCGGGCAGCAGGGTGGGCGTGGGAGGCTCATTCGAAAGTCAAAACGGTCTAGAGCGCCTGTAGAATTGCGTCCGCCTGGGCGCGGAGCGAAGAATCCGCCTGCACGGCGGCCTCGGCGGCTTGGCGCGCTTCCGCGTTCTGCCCGAGGCGACCAAGGGCCGTCGCTCGCAGAAGATGGGACTGACCGGCGCCGCTTCCCTCGCCTTCGGCGATCAGCGCCGAATCGGCGGCGAAGAGTCCGTCACGCGCCCGGCCTTGCTCGAGGTGGGTGCGGGCCGAAAGGCGGTGCATTTCCGCGTTGTTCGGATCGACAAAGATGCCGCTTTCGGCGAGGGCCTCCGCCGCCTGCCAGTCGGACGCTTCCACCACGAGTCGAAAGAGCTCGGCGTGGCTTTCCCGATCGTGTTCACCGATGCGCACGAGCTCCGTGAGCGCGCGGCGAAGGAGCGCGGCGTCTTGGCCCTGGCGCGCGACCTCACGCAAGCCTTGCCAACCTTCGGTGCGATCCGCGTCGATGGCCACCGCCGCTTCGAGGGCCGCCGTAGCCGCGGCGCGGTCTTCGCGACCAAGGGCCGAGCGCGCGAGGAGCAAACGTAGATCGTAGCCGTCGCGCCCGCCGTCGATCACCGCCTGTACGTGGGCCTCAGCCTCCGCCGGCGATTCCGCCAGCCGCGCCAGCACGAGGCGGGCGATGGGCTCCGCCGCGCTGAGCTGGAGCGCTTCTTCGGCCCGCGCCTTGGCCCCTTCGGCGTCGCCGGACACGAGCAGCGCCGCGGCGTGGGCCGCGACCTTGGCCGCGTCTTGCGGCGCCGCCGCCGCCGCTTCGGCGTGTGGTTCAAGCTCCGCGTAGGCCTCGAAGTCGACGCTGAAGTCCCGGCTGCGGGCCGAGAGACGCTGCCGTTCGCTCGCCCGAAAGGCCGCGTCAAGCTCGTCGATGCTCATGCTGAGCACGTCTTGCACAACCTCCGGGCTCGTCTTGCCGGCACCCCATGCCCGCAGCATCGCGACGATCTTGTCGAAGCCATGTTCTTCGGCGATGTAACGCACGATCTGCGTGGATGCGTAGTAGGCCACGATGACCGACATCGTCGAGCGGGCGCGCGTGAAGGCGCGGTTCATCAAACGCAGCGGCGGCAGCCGATCGCCGTCGAGCGAACGCCACAGGTGGTGATCGAGTTCACGGCGCCAGTCAGCCCGCGCAATGTTCGTTTCATACTCCGCGAGTCCCTCCGTGAACCAGCGCGGAACGCGGTTTCGCGAGAGCTGAATATGAAATACGTGGGCCAGCTCGTGCCAATCGATCTGGCCCCAGTTGAAGGGACCGCCGCGGGGCGAAAGGGCCGTGAACACCTTGCCAAAGCACACGCCCTGAACGCCGAGATTCGGCAGGCCCGTCGTGCGAACGGCGAAATGCTGCGGCTCGGCGAAGAGCTCGACGCGCACGGGCCCTTCGGGTGTAAATCCGTAGCGACGCACCATGTCGGCGTAGGCGCGCTCCAGCGTACGCGGCACGTAACGCTCGAGCATGGCGCGCTCGTCGTTATGAAAGCGAAAAATGAAGGGGCCCGAATCAAAGGTGGAGTACTGCTGGGGAATCACCTCGTCGTAGAGGTTGAGAGTGTTGTAGACGCGCACGTTGTAGCGGTCGCGACGCCATGCGTCGTGCAGGGCCTGAAGGCCCGCTTCCTCGTCGCCCATGCGAAGCTGGTTGAGGCCGAGCGCCGCCAGCGCCGTCGCATCGCGGCTGTTGAGCGTGATCGCTTCGCGCGCCATTTCGACGAGGTCGGGGTAGCGGTGCTCCCACTCGGCAAACTCGCCCACGATCGCGTAGAAGCGCGAGAAGGTACGGTGCCGCGAGAGCACCTCGCGCCGCGCCTCCCGGTAGCCCTCGTCATCGTCCTGAAGAAAGCGGACGGCGGCGCGTACGCTCAAGGCTTCGAGGTCGTTCGAATCCACGGCGAGCGCGCGGTCGAGGTGGGCGTTCGCTTCGTCGAACGCCAAGTCACGCAGTGACAGGCCGGCGTTGATCACGTGGGCCGCGACGCAGTTCGGGTTCGTCTCGAGGGCCCGGGCGGCGAGGTCTTCGGCAGCGGCAAAGTTGAAGCTCTGGTCGATGCGAACACGCGCCATGAGGGCGAGCGCTTCGGCGTGGTGAGGGTTCTTCTGCAGGGCGTCGCGAACGTTTTCTTCCGCCTGGCCCGCGTCATACTTCGCGAGAAAGAGCCGGGCCGACGCGAGCAGCGTTTCAATGCGATCGGCCTGCGCCCGAAGCGACTCGCCGAAGGCGTCGTTCGCATCGCGAACGGCGCCCAGCTGAGCAGCGGCCATCGCGACGTACGCCAGACCGTCCGCTTGGTTGCGAATGCGTTCGTCGTTGTAGGCGCGAATCACGCCCATGAGCGCGTTTCGCGCTTCGACGCTACGGCCACGTCGGCCGAGCAAGCGACCCAGCAGCATCTGCGCGCGAAAACCGTTCGGCGCTTCCGCCAAGGGCTCGAGGATGGCCTCCGCGTCGTCGAGGCGACCGCGCGCCATGTGGGCTTCGGCACGAAGGAGCGCCGCCTCGTCCTCCATCGCCTCCGGAACCTGGGCCGAGCTCACGGCGTCGTACTCGCCGGTCGCCAAGTTGAAGCGCATCTGAAGCAGCTCGGCGCCCTGCAGGTTCGGAAGGGCCGCCCGAAGCTCGGCGTAGAACCCGTTGTCGAGAGCCTGCTCACCGTCGGCCACGCTTGCGATCGTCGGCGCCGTGCGCTCCGGTGGCGGCGCTTCGCCGCTCGGCAGCTCCGGAAGGGGCACGGCGGACACGGGTGGTGCCCCGGCCACGGGCCCCTCTCCAGGTTCGGGCGGCGTTGGCCCGGTGGTCGTCGTTGAGGCGCCACCGCACGCGCCGCACGCGCCAACAAGGAGGACCAGCAGGAAGCTCAGGGCAGGAAAATCCTTCACCGGCGTATGCTGCCACGGCACTCGTCCGCTCGCATCTGCCTTGAATCACCGGGCCCTCCGCCGTAGCGTGCGCCCGTGAACGCTGAGCGCGACGACGAACGCCCGGGCAACTTTATTGCCGAACGGGTGCGCGAGGACCTGGCGACGGGCGCCAAGGGGGGCCGCGTGCATACGCGCTTTCCGCCTGAGCCCAACGGGTACCTGCACATTGGGCACGCCAAGAGCATCTGCCTGAACTTCAGCATTGCGGGCATGGATCCCGGCGGCCGATGCAACCTGCGCTTCGACGATACGAACCCCGAGGCGGAGGACGAGG
>JBCCRV010000127.1:0-13306 GCA_039201085.1 Myxococcota bacterium
GGGATTCCTTCGCCTCACAGACGCAAACTCGCCGACGAGCGGACCACGAATCCACACGCGCGAGTTTGAAGACACGCCCTAGTTCTGCTCCAGCGAAGCGACGTGCAGGACGCGAAGGCCGCCGAGGCGCTCGGTTCGGCCGCGTACCTGCACGTGCTCCGCCAAGTAGGGCACGATCGCTTCGCCTTCGGCGGCGTCGCCAACGAGCACGTAGGGGCGCTCGCCTTCGGGCGTTCGCTCGACAATCAGCACCGGAATGCCGCCGCGCACGCAGAGCTGGGCGCACGCGCGGTGGGTCGTGCCATCGCCCGGACGCATTTGGCCGAAGTAGCACTTACTGTCGACAACTTCGCCGACAACGCTGATCTCGCGGACGTCTGTGGGCGCCGGCGACGGCGCAATGCCGTCTTCGCGGCCTTCGGGCGCGGAGAACACCACCAGAAGCGCGGCCCCGGCGCGCCGAAAGAGCTGGCCGCGCACGGTGATCTCGCTGCCGTCCAGATGCGCCAGGCTTTCGCCAAAGCCGGCCTTGTGGCCCCGCACCATGAGCGCCGGCGGACCATCCTCCAGCCGCAGATGGGGATAGGGCGACTGAACAAAGACGCCGCGAAACTCGCCCCGCTCACTGCCTTCAAGCGCGTAGCCGGGGTGGCGCTGAAAGAGCGCGAGCAGCGCGGCGAGGCCCAGCGTAAGCAAAAGGAGCGTGAACGCGGACGCCGCCATGCGGCGCCTGGTCGCGCGGGACGCAGGTAGGTAGCCGACAAAAAAGTCATCTTCGCTCATGCGTCCGACTCCTCGCGCACTTCTGCGTCCGGCTCCGTCTCATTCGGCTCGCTCTTGGCGAACGCTGCATCGGGCGCGCCGCTCGTTTCGGCCGGCGGGGTCGCTGCGACGGCTATCTCATCGCTCGGCGGCCGACTCGCCGACTTTGCGCGAACGAGACGCGTCGCAGGAATGAGCGCCGGCGGCGTGCGCGTGCCGACTTCGAGCGCTTCGGGATTTACGAGCAGCCGGCCTTCGTGAAGACGCACTTCGTAGGTGGGCAGCTTTTCCGTAAAGGGCGGCGGTGAGCAACCGTCGCCGGGGGCGTACTGCCAGCCGTGCCACGGGCAGGTGAGCGCGCCATCGATGACGCGGCCTTCGTAGAGCGGTCCACCTTGATGGGCGCAAACTCCGTGAAGCGCGGACACCGCGTCACCGTCGCGCACCAGCGCGATGATCTCGCGCCCGGGCAAACAGAGCGCCGCGGCACGACCGTCGGCGAGGCGCGAAGGGTCGCCTGCATCGACCCAGCGTTTACCGTCGAGCTGCACTTCCTTCGGCGTCGAGGGTTGGAGCGCCATGCCCCGTCTCGCCGCAAGCAGGTGCAGGCCGCCGACAAGCGCGACGCTCAGGCCCATCAGCACGGCATACGCCGGATGGGTTTCGCTTCGCAGCGCGCCAAAGGCCACATGGAGCACGATGAGCGCGTACGCTCCGTAGACGCCCATGTGCAGCGTCTTCCAGCGAAGGCCCAAAGTGCGCTGCCAAAAGTCATGGCTCGTGAGCGCCATCATCAAAAAGTAGAAGAGCGCTGCCGCACCGAAGAGCGGAAAAGGAAAGGACGCGCCGGTAAACGTGTTGTCCGCCGTAAAGAGCACAGCGAGCTGGGGCGCGCCCGTCCCCGTATAGTTGTAGTAGTAGCCGAGCACCGCGCGGGCGTGCATCAGGGCCACCACCACGAAGAGCACACCAAAATGGCGACGGTTGTAGACCAGCGGCAGAAAGCGTCGATCGAGACGCGCGAGCGGGCCGAGCGAGAGAATGAGCGTGAGCATCACGAGGGCGCAGCTGCCCCAAACGCGCATCTCGAGAATGCGCCCGTCGAGCTTGCCGCTATAGAGCCCGCGGGCGACGGCAAGAAAGAGCACGTAGTAAAGGCCGACGCCTAACAGAAGCACCGCGTCGTACACGAGCTTGCTTCGCGTCCACTGAACGGTCTTGTACTGAACGCTCACGGTGCTGCCTTCATGAGGCTGTCCTCACTGCGCTGTCCTCATACTGAACGCTCACGGTGCTGCCTTCATGAGGCTGTCCTCACTGCGCTGTCCTCATGGCGCCGCCTCGGCCGCAGGCGCGGGCGCGGGGCGAGTCGACACGGCCCAGCCGAGGGACGCGAGGAGAAGCGGCGCGAGCACCCACCAAATGCGCGCGTGCGCCTTTCGCTGCGTGCGATTCACTTGCTTCGCCACCAGCGCAGGGCGATCACCGGCCAAAGCAGCGCGCAACCGGGCAGAAGAAACAGGCGCGTGGCGACCGACGCGCCCTTGCCGCCTTCGTCCACACGACCGAAGGCCACAAACAAGAATGCGGCCGCCACGAGCGCGCCAAGAGCGAGCCATCCCTGCGCGATGTGAACCAGGAGCGTGGCGGTCTCGAGGGTCATGCACCCGCATGTATCACATCGGACCTTGAACGTTACGCACGGCTGGGCCAGAAGGTGCCGATGGCGAAACGCTCCACCGCCCGGCGAGCCCTGATGCTGCTCGTGGCGACGAGTGCGGTGGTCTTTGCCTTCTTTTTCTACTTCGCATGGCAAACGGCGGCGGAAACGACGCGCCACACCCTGCAGCCCAAGAACCGGGGTTTTGACGCGCCCGACGTGCCCGACGACGTGGACCACCAATTCGTCGTCGAGCGCGGGGGTGTGGAACTCAACGTTTGGGTGCTCGACCCGCGCGGCGTCCGCCCCGAAGGCGGCGTGGATGCGGTCGTGGTCCTCCACGGCATCGCCGATCAAAAGCGCACGATGTATGGCCTGGCGCGTCGCTACTCGCTGGGCGGCCTACGCAGCGTGCTCGTCGACTTTCGCGGCCATGGCCTTTCGAGCTCCGTGCCGCTTACCTTCGGCGCGGAAGACACGGCCGATCTCTCCGCGGTGCTCGATGCCATGGACGCACGCGGCATGGGCGTGGAAAACGTAGGCGTGTACGGCCCAAGCTACGGCGGCGGCATCGCCCTCCAGTGGTCCGGCACGGATCCGCGCGTTCAGCGCGTGCTGTCGGCGTCGGGCTTCGCGTCCCTTGCGAAGCTGCAGGTGTCGTTCTTGCGCGTCTACGAACCGGTCGAGTTCACACCGCCCGAGTGGTTTGCTCGCGCCGTCACCGAGTCGGTGACGCCCTTCGACGTCGATGACGCAAGCGGTCTGCGTCTCGTTCCCGAAGGCAACGCGCAGATCGTGCTGACCCATTCGACGAACGACGAGGTCGTACCCTACGACAACGCGCAGGCGATCGTGGACGTGTGCGGCGAGCGCTGCCGCCTCGTGACGCTCGAAGGCATGAACCACCTCGAATCGATGTCGAACCTCCCCCTGCGGCAGGAAAGCTACAAGCTCATGACGGGCGAGGACTACCCGGGCGAAGGCGTGCTGAACGCGCGCTACCGGGCGTGGCTCGCCGCTCGCGAACGCTAAGCCGTTTCTGGCGGCTTGGCATTCGGCCAGCTGAGCCGCGACGATTCAGTCCCGCCTCGGTGGAGCCCGTAAGCGTAGTCCTGAGTGAGGGTGAAGGGTGCGCGTGAAGGGTGAAGGGTGAAGGGTGAAGGGTGAAGGCACCCCCACGCCTCACGCTCACGCGTCACTTGGCGACTCCAACCAATTTGATGCCTGGCTGGTCATTTCGAGCTCATCGGTGATTTAGTCGCTTTCGCTCGCCTCGGCGTTCGGCGCTGGCCCCGCTTCCGCGTATCGGTCGAGGGACTCGTGAAGGGCCGTGCGCATGCCGCGCATGATCCAGTGGGGCACGTCTTCGAAGGTTTGAACGCGTACGTCCGCCCCGGCGGCGATCAAAGGCGCGACGCTTTGCGTACCTGAATCCATGCCGATGATCGGATCGTCTTCGCCGTGAAAGACGCGAAGGGGCGTGACGCGCGAGAGGTCGCCGCGAAGGAGCGAATCGAAGAGCACGCCGCTCACGGCGTAGCCTCGCGCAAACGCCTGCGGATGATCGATGGCGATCGCGTAGACGATCATCGCCCCTTGGCTGAATCCGAGAACGAGCGGCCGACCGCGAACGGCGTGGCGGCGTTCGGCGGCCCGGAGCGACGCCACCGTTCGATCGCTCAGCTCGCGAACGATCGCGGTGATCTCGTCGCGCGTCTTGCCGCGAAAGGACCACCATGCGCGCCCGTTGCCTTCATCGATCGGCGCTTCGAGGTGAACGATGCGGTAGGGCGTTTCCAGGGTGTCGAAGAACTGGCGAAAGCTCTCGGGCGTGCTGCCGCGTCCATGAAGGGTCACCAGCAAAGGCAGCGTTTCGCTGTGCTCGGCGCCGCCCGTCAGCTGCTCCACAAAGGGAAGGGGCGTCACGCGTTCCGGCTCGGGCTCGTGGACGCGCTGCACCGTTTCCGGTGGGGGCGGAACGGATGGATCGCTGCAGGCGAGCACGGCAACGGAGAAGGCAGCCGTCAGAAGTCGCATCACCCCAGGAACCTAGGGCAAACGTCCGACCTGCCAATCAGCGAAGGCGGGCTACGTACGTTTGGTTTCGCACGCTTGGTCTGGTAGATTTGGGGGAGGCTACGCTTCGCGTTGTATTTGCGTACGACACTGCCCTACACGCTTCTGATCGGCCTTCTGGGCGGATGCGGCATGCTCGCCTTCGAGGAGCGCGCCGCGCCGGACGACGGAGGTGCCGACCTCGCCGCAGACGCACGGGAGATGCCCGACTTGGTGTCCGCTCCCGACGTGCCGGAAGCCACAGACATGCGGATCGTGCCATCGGAAGATGCGGCGCCTGAAGCGGCGGCACTGGACCTCGGCGTTGCACCCGAGCCCGTGCCGCCCACGATCTCCGGCGGCGGCGCCGTGAACTTCGTGTCCACCAACCACGACGGTGCGGGGAACCTCTACGTCGTCGGCAATACGGAGCAGGTGCTCGAGCTGGGCGAGTCGATACCACCCGGTCGTGCCTTCGTGGCGTCCTACGGTTCGGACGGCGCCCTGCGGTGGGTAGAAAGCTGGGAGAGCACGCGAATCTCCACGGTTTGGGACGTTGCCGTTGAAGGCGAACGCGTGACGATCGGTGGCCATCAGAGCGGCGAGACGCTGACGCCCTTCGCGTTCGACGCCGGCGGCCGCCAGCGAGCGATCGCCGTGACCTTTGGCGCCAACGACGGCTCGACCTCGGGCACCCCTATCAACTTTCAAAGCCCCCGGGGAAACGTGCAGTGCAAGGGGCTTAGTGGCGCCGGCGGACGCATCGCGATGTCGGGCAACTACATCGGCGAGCTCGACGTGGGCTTCGGTCCGCTGCCTTCGACGCCGCGGGACATCGATCACGGGTTCATCATCGTGCTCGAAGAAAGCGGCGACGCGCGCTGGGCGCGCTCGATCGGCGGCGCGACGGTCTTTCTCAACCGGCCGATGATGCGCGCGGACGGGGGCGCGTGGGCCGTCGGCAACTTTCGAAACGGCACCATCGACTCAGCGCCGACGGCGAGGGGGCAGGATGGCGTGGCCATCGCTTTCGCGAGCGACGGGACCACCGAGCACACCTACTCGCTGCAGTCGAGCGCGGGCGACGATATCCGCGACGTAATGCCGTTCGAAGGCGGCGCCGTCATCGCCGGAAGCATCGGATCGAGCGCCACGCTCTTCATCGACGGCGTCGGTGAAGCCCTCGGCGCAACGGCGGGCGCAAACGATGCCGTGGTTGTCGCCCTTGGCGCCGATGGTTCGCTCCGCTGGAGCACGAACGTAGGCGGGTCCGGCTCGGACCGAATGCTTCGCCTCGACGTCACGCCGGAGGGTCGAGTGGTCGCCGCCGGCGCATTTCTCAACACGCTGGACATCGCCGGTGAACGGCTGGTAAGCGCCGGCGGAAACGACCTCATGCTCGTCGTGCTCGACTCAAGCGGCACGCCGATCGATGCGCTCTCGATCGGCGGTTCGGGCGACGATACGGTTAGCGGGCTCGAGCCCACCGAGGGTGGCTACTGGGTGACGATTAGCCATGATGCGCCCTTTACGTTTCGCGAACGAGAATACGTGCCTCCGATGAGCGCCGTTTTTGTGCCCCTCTAAGGAAACTTCGACGCCCGTTCATAATTCGCCCCACTCACGCGCACCCAACGTGCGAATGGCTCATTTCCTTCGACGATTCATGCCTAGACCGATTCTCGCTTCACCAGCCCCGGCCCAACCGACCCCCGCGGAATCGACCTCTGCGCGAGAGACCTCTGCGCGAGAGACCGTGGCTCTACCCGCCATAGCGCTGCTGGCTCTGGTCCTTGCGTGTTCGGACGACGCGGACCCGATGGGTTCGATGGACGCGACGACGCCGCCTTCCGACGCGCGTTCGATGCGTGACGATGGCATCGACGAATCGCGTCCGGACCTTGCGGTGAGCGAGACCGGACCGGACGAAGGCCCACCTCCCGTGGACGCCGGATCAGACGCCGCGCCGACGGCTGGCGCCGCGGTCGCTTGTGCCGAGCGGAGCGTGGAGATCGCGCGGGCAGCGGGAACGATCATCGAAGTCTCACCGGCTGGACCGGGGCAAGTGAACGTGGATGGCGCGACGCGCTCCCTGCGCCAAGTGGTGTCGAGCGCTTCGACGGGCGACACGATCCTGCTCGCCGACGGCACCTACACGTTCCCGAACGGCGGAGGTTTCACCGGACTCTACTTCACGACGCCGGGCATCACGCTGCGCTCCGCGAGCGGCGACGCGAGCGCGGTGATCCTCGACTCCGCGTACCAAGACCACGGCAACGGCTCTGCGCCGATTACCGTCGCGGCGGCGGACACGGTGCTGGCCGACTTCACCGTGCAGCGCTCTATCTACCACCTGATTCACCTCTGGGCCGATGGCGACAACGCCCTCGTGCACAACGTGACCATGATCGACGGCGGTCAGCAGTTCCTCAAGGCAAGCCCCGGCGGCGCCGCGCGCGTCGACGACGCCGAGATCAGCTGCAGCCGTTTCGAGATGACCGATGAAGGGCGCGACAACGTTTGGGGCTACGGCCGCCAAGGCGGAAATACCACCTGCTATACGGGCGGCATCGACGCGCACGACTCCCGCAACTGGCACGTGCACGACAACGTCTTCAACGGCATCTACTGCAATCCGGACGGCGTGCAGCGTCCGGCGCACGGCATGAACCCGGACGCGCGCGGCGGGCAAACGTACCGCGGCGGTCTCTCGGAGCATGCGATTCACATGTGGGACAGCGAGGAAGGCACCGGCCATCTCATCGAGCGCAACCGCATCTACAACTGCGCCCGCGGCATTGGCCTGGGCTTTCGCGTCGACACGTACGGCACGATCATTCGCAACAACACGATCTTCAGCGCTTTCGCCGGCGGCCGCGAGCACGACGTCGGCATCTCCGTGGAGCGCGCCCACGACACGTCGATCCTGAATAACACCATCTTCTATGCGTCGGGCAGCGCCTACTCGAGCACGATCGAGTTTCGATTCCCCAGTACGGACAACGTGGAAATCCGCAACAACCTGACCAATCAACGCATCCGCTCCCGAGACGACGCCAACGCCGCCATGTCGGCGAACGTGACCGACGCGCGCAGCGAGTGGTTCGTGGACGCCGAAAGCGGCGACCTACGGCTCGCCCGCTGCGACGTCGACAGTGTCGTGGAAGCCGGCGATTCAAGTTCTGACGTCAGCGACGATATCGACGGTCTGCCGCGGACGGGCGCCATGGACATCGGTGCCGACCAGTGCAGCGAGTGATTCGCTGCGTTTTGTGCATCTGCCGTTGGCGCGTTGCCATCGAGTGAGCCGACGCGCTTGTTGAATGAGCCCTTGGCGCGTCCGGCGCGCGAAGTGTCGCCTCAGAGCACTCCGTTTCATCCAATGCCCGAAACCGTGGGTGGCAGCCAGGGCGAGTCCGGCGGTGCATGACGCGGCGCGCAATGTCCACGGATGCATGCACGGTGCACGCGTCGCGCGTGAGGTGTGACACTCCGCGGATACCGCTCGCTGCGAAAACGGCTCGCTCGTTGGCAAGAAGCACCGGCACGTCATGTGCATCGCGGCAGCAATTAGGATTTCCGACCATGCACCCTTCCCATTCCTTGCTAGCGGACGCCGAGCACCTTGTTCGAGCAACCCTCCATCCATCTACGAACTACGTGCGCCCGCTCTTCACGGCCGCCGTGCTGCTGCTCATCGCCTGCTCTCCGGCGGCAACCCCCACCCCTACCCCCACCGGCGCGACTGCCGGCGACGAGGACCCGGGAGAGAATCGAGCCCCTGAAGACTCGGCCGTCCGGGTGGAAGTCGAGGATCCATGCACCGGCCTGGAAATCGACTTCAGCGAATCACAAGGAAGCTGCCCCCCGCCCCCTCCGCAACCAGCACCGGCGCGCGCTCCCGAAGCCGATCGTGCGCAAAGCACGGGGCCGTTCGGGCATCGCGTGCATCCGCACCTGAACGTACAGATCGACGACATCGACCCCGTGCCTTCGGGCGAACGAACGTCGGTCACCCTTCGAATCATCAACGAATCGGCAGAAGCGCTTGAGGTGCGCTTCACCGGTTGCATCCTTCCGCTTCACACGACACGCCATCCGTCCGTTGGCGGCTTCCTAACGGGTACGAGCTGCAACAACCGGCCCTTTCTCGTGACGATTGCGCCAGGGGGCGCGGTTAGGCATCGCGTCGAGTGGGAGGCACGCTACGACTACGGCCCATCGGAACCGCTCCCCGTGGGCGAATACGAGGTCGGCTGGAAGTTCCTTCTAGGGAGCGTGCCAGGTGTCCGGGAGCTCTACGTCGCTTCGGGCGAAACCACCGTACGCGTGGTGCAGGCTAGCAACCCCTAAGATCCTTTGGGCAGTTCATTCGTCCGATCGCGGAACCGCTCACTCGACAGTCTACGAACACCGCCATGAACCTAGCGACACGCTCAACCCTCGCCCTCGCGATTTTCCTTATCGCCTGCGGAAGCACGCCCGACGGACCAAGCACCCGAACGGGTTCGCGCTCCATACCGAGCTTCGACGTGCACGAATGGGGTGTGCTCAACCTGCGCATCGACGACGAGATCGACTACGGTGAGCTCGGCGCCGGTCCTGGCACCGCTGCCGGCCGCTCCCTCGCGCGCCAGCGGCGTCCGCCGCGTATACGGCAGTCGCCCGTCACGGTGGATAAGCCCGTGGTCTACGTGCACTCGGAGGAACGTTCGCCCTTTGACGTGACGATGAGCGTGCGGCTGACGCCCCATCTCAGCTTTGCCGAGACCTTTCCCTCGGCAAACAGCGTACCCGCCCCGACGGTCGGCGAAAGCATTCACTGGCAAGCGCGCGTTCAACCGGACCGCTGCAGCACGCCCTCACCGCCCTTTCCGCAGCAGACCGATCCCGCGTGCCAAAGCACCCCGGACGGCTACTGCGAAGGCGCCGAACTGTCCGAATACGTCACGCCCGACGCCGCGTGCCTCTCCGTCGGCAGCGCGACCACGCCGCTGCTGTTCTACCGCGGCTCCTTCTCCTACGGCGAGTTCCTCGGCGCGTTCCCATCGCCCGTTCACGTTCGACGCCAATACGAAAACATGTTGCCTGTCCTTCACGTAGCGGGCGGCAGCGACGCAACCACGATCGGTGGCTTCTGGCTGGTGGAGCGAAGCGAAAGCGAGACCCGTATTTCGACGAGCCCGTGGCCCGAGCGGGGCTCGGAAGTCCAGAACTGGCGGCCGACGTCGCCGGAAGAAGCGCACGGTGCCCTGCGCCGGGACCTAAGCGCCCATGGACTGAGCGAAGCGGAAACGAACGTGTTCATGGAAACGTGGATGAACGAACTCTTCGCACCGCGCGCGTCGACGCCGACGGACGTCGACGCGCCCCGCACCGCCCACGAATCGGGCGCCAACGGCGAACTGCCCGCGCCCCTTCCCTCCGACGGCACTGCCCGCGAGCTGCTCTTCTGGTGGCCCCAAGACACCATCGATCTCGTCGCCACGCTAGAGATCGCGCCAGCCCCACGGAACGTAAACCGCGCGCTCCTAGTGCGCGTTCGAATCTCTCGGTGACCGACTCAATCCGACCGAAGTGTTTCAACCCGTTTGCGGGCAATTTCCACAGCCTTCGACAGATCCGAGAGTTCCCGCCATGACGGGACCGCGAGCTCAAGGTACTCGACGTTGGCGTGGAGGTGCGACGGCTTAGAAGCTCGAGCTAGGTCAACTCGAGCGTGAGTCGCTCCAGTTCGTGGGCGAAGCCGCTCGAGAGGATGGGGAAGCGGCACCAGGTTTTTGGGTCGAGATTTTTGTCGTCGACGTGAAAGCTCGGCGCGTAGCGCTCGCGCTTCCATTGGTTGATGCACCAGAGGCGGTAGAACTTGCGTACCCACTGAAGCATCTGCTCGCCGTCGACGTCCGGGAACTCGGCGCGAAGCGTGTCGAGGGCCTCTTGGGGGAACTTTTTGTCGCGAATCGCGTGGCGCTCGATGGCGTCGAGGATCGGGTACGGCATGAGATCGCCTTCGTCCGTTTGCGCGCTCTCCCGCGGGCGAAGCTCCGCCGTGGGCTGCTGGGCGTTGACGGCAGAAAGGGCGGCGATGGGGCCGGACTCGGGCGGGCCTTCTTGCTCCATCCACACGAGCCAGCGCCGAAGAAACGCTTTATCGATGCCGGCGATGGGTGAGACGCCGCCGCAGGTATCGCCGTCCATCGTGGCGTAGCCGACGGCGGCTTCCGAGCGGTTGCTCGTCGCAAGCAGAAGGGCGCCCTTTAGGTTGGTGAGCATCCATATGCTTGGCCCGCGGGCGCGCGCCTGAATGTTCTGCAGGGCAATGTCGTCGCGCTGCCAGTCGAGCTTTCGGCCGAGCGCACCTTCCGCCAGTGCCCGGTAGCCTTCGACGAGCGCATCGACGTCCAGCTCATGGTGCTCGGCACCGATCGCTGCGGCAACGTCGCGCGCGGCGTTCCGGGTGACCGAACCGCTGTTGCGCGTGCTCTGGTAGGCGGTTGTCAGAAGCTTCTCGGTGATCGCCGCGGCGTCGACGCATTCGGCAAGCTCCGGCCGACGCAGGCGCGCCGCGAGCTCCTCGACGCCGAGCTCCGCAAGGGCGAAGTCCACGGCCAAGCGCACGAGCACGGCGCACGCCGCCGAGTCCGCGCCGCCGCTAAGGCTGACGACAAAACCGCGGCTGCGCGCCTTTCGTACGTAGTCGAAGAGCGCGAGGGCAATCACACGCGCGAACGCTTCTTCCTTCGAGTAATCGGCGGGCGTGACCCTTTCGCCCGAGCCGGGCGGCGGGAGCGGCCAGTCGAACTCGGCGCGCGCCACCGTGTCGCCCCGTGGATCGGGTCGAAAGCTCGCCGAGCGGGTGCGTGCCAGGCGCGATGTCTTCACGTCGACCACCACGTCCGCCATCGTGAAGTCAGCGAAGGAGAAGCGCTTCGTCTCCGCGAGGAATTCGCCGGCGCCCGCGATCAGTCCGCCGCCGTCGTATACGGCGCGGCCCGATTCGTTGCCGAGCAGGTTCGCGTAGAGATAGGTGACCCCAAAGGCCCGCGAACCCTCGAGCACCAAACGTCGCCGCACATCCTGCTTGCCGAAGGCGAAGTGGCTGGCGCTCGGGTTGAGGATCACGTCCGCGCCCTGGAGAGAAAGCTCCGCGCCCGGTCGGCCCGCAACCCAGGCGTCTTCGCAAATCTCAAAGCCGAAGATCAGGCCACCCACGTCAAAGGAGAGGTCGCCGATGGGCACCTCGAGGCCGCCGAAGCGAAGGGTGGTGACGCTGCCTTCGGGCCACGCCTTGAACCATCTCGGCTCGTAGTGAATGCCGTCACCCGCCAGAAAACGCTTCGCCGCGAGGCCGAGCACCTCACCGTTCACGATCAGCGCGGCGCAGTTGTAGACGGCGCCGCGCAGCTCCACGGGAAGGCCTACGCTCACCACCATGTCCTTGGTATGCGGCGCGATCGAACGCAGTCGGCGCCAGCTTTCCTCATGAACGCCGGCGGCGTGAAACATGTCTTCGCAGCCGTAACCGCTGATGCATAGCTCGGGGAGGCAGAGCACCGTTGCGCCGCGGCGCCGCGCCTCGGCGATGGCGGCGACAATGCGCGCTTCGTTTCCCGACCAGTCGAGGGGCGTTTGATTGAGCACGCCCACGGCAAAATGAACGCGGCTCGCCGCGCGCGGTGTCGCCATGCGGTCGATCTACCGCCAAAGCCCTCGCTCGTACAGCCGGCGCCGCGCGTCTTCAGCGCTCGCGCGGGGCGATTTGCTTCAATCGCTCCGCGAGGAGCGGCGCGATCGACTCGACGCTGAAGAACCCGGGCGCGCTGTCCGCAAGCGAGCGTGCGCGCACGTGGCTGTCCGTGCACGCGAGCTCGGTGAAGAGTCCGCTGCCCTGAATACGTTCGATCGCATCGCCGGGAAAGACGCCGTGCGTGCAGACGGCGGCAATGCGACTGGCGCCCGCAGACGCAAAGGCCTGCGCTGCGCCGATGAGCGAGCCGCCCGTTCGAATCATGTCGTCGTAGATGACCACACACTTCTCGTGTACGTCCGCCGCCAGCGCCGTCACTTCCGTGTTGCCGCCGTTGAGTCGGCGCTTGAACACGAAGCCCGCGGAGACGCCGAGGTCGTTCGCGAGTGACTCCACCCACTTCGCGCGCCCGGCGTCCGTCGATGCGAGCACGAAGTCCTCGCCGCCGAGGCGCCGAATGAGCGGCAGGATCACCGGTTTCGCATAGAGATGCACGGGCCAGATATTGCCGCTGAAGTACTGGGTGATGCCTTCCGAGTGAAGGTCGACAAGCACGCAGCGATTTCCCGAACCGGCGATGGGAATGCTCGAAAGCAGCCGCGCCCGCGTCTTGGCCACGACGACTTCGCCCGTTTCCACGGCCCGCTCCATCGTCTGGTAGCCGTACCAAGGAATCACCAACGTCAGCGTGTGGGCGCCGCCGTGCACCAGCGTGCACGCCAGGTCGTAGATCTCGAGCGTGTCGCTGTCGCCGACGGTGCCGCCGAGTAGCACGACGTCGCGACCGCGGCTCGGCGAGGCCACCCTTCGATGGTGCTCGCCGTCGGGAAACTCGTGCCGGTCGACCTTGCCGCGCTCGAAGCCGCCTTCGGCGGCCACCCGCGATGCGAGGTCCTCGTAGCGGGCCGTGTTGAAAAGAAGCAAGCCACTCATGAATGCAGGCTAGAGAAGCGATCCGCTTTCTCGAGCGTTAGGGATCGACCGCTCGACGCAGTTGTGATCCCTTCAGTGGATGAGATGGCACATTCCGAAAGGTCTGACTGCTCGCGAGAAGCGCGTGGTCAGCCGGCTACGTCGACGAA
>JBCCRV010000128.1:0-13305 GCA_039201085.1 Myxococcota bacterium
CCGCGATCCCGTACTCGGCGAGCTCGTGTTCCAGCGCTCGCTCGGCTACTACCGCGGAAGCTGCGTGTGGCTCAAGGCGAACGTCGGCATCACCATTGAAGCCGGTCCCAGGATGGTTCCGGAAAAGTCCGCCCCGTGCCGAATCGCCCGAACGCTCTTTTCCGACGCCGCGGCTTGGGATGCCCGCATGCGAGCCTTCGCCGCGGCAAAGTGGGATTCGATGCGCGCCATCCGGGACCTCGCGTTCCGACCAAAGCCCGACGACCTTGAGCGGCACTTTGAGTTGGACCACGCGCGCTTCACGGAGCGCGGACGTTTTCACCTCGAGCTCAGCTGCGAAGCGCTGCTTGGCGACCACGGCATTGAAGTCAGTGGAAACGAGAGCGGCCCGACGAGCTGCCGAGTGATGATCTAGACGGCGTGCAGTTTCCCCGCGACGCACGCCAAGGTATCCTCGCTACCATGACCCGATGGATCTGCGCACTGGCCCTTCTTCTCGCGTGCGGTGACGACAATGGCGCAGAAGACATGAGCGCCCCGAGCGATGCGGCCCAAGAGCAAGAGGTCGACACGGCTGTGGCGATGGACGCCGCCGAAATCGACGCGGAGGACGCCGCCGAGGGTGGCGGGCAAGATGTGGCGATCGATGTCGCCCTCGACACGGCCATGACCATTGGAAGCAGTGGATGCCTCACCGGCGTTCCCTTGGACGACGGCGAACACATGGTGACCATCGGCGAGCGGGAGCGTCGCTACATGGTGCGGGTGCCCGAGGGCTACAGTGCTGAACGCCCTTGGCCCGTGATCTTCGCCCTGCACGGCAACGGCGGAAACCCCGGGTACTGGGACGGCGACAGCGCCGACCGCAACATTCGCGAAGCCTTCGGCGACGAAGCGATTCTCATCATTCCCGAAGCGATCGACAACGCGTGGCGCAACTACGACGCGGATCGCAGCACATGGCCCTCGCTCATCGAAGAAGAACTCGCCTTCTTCGACGCCACCCACGAGCGCGTGCTCGGCGCCTTTTGCGTGAACGAAGACGCGGTCTTTTCAATGGGCTTCAGCGGCGGCGGCTCCTTCTCGGGCCTGCTGGGCTGCCGGCGCGACTACATTCGCGCCATCGGCGTGGGCGGCAGCGTGATCTACTTCGACGACGCCGACGGAAACCCCGAGGAGAGCGAGTGCACACACACGCCCGCCGCCTGGATCACCATTGGCCAAGATGAGCTCGCCACGGGCCGCGAACGGTTCCGCGACTTCTTCGTCGACCTTGCCGGCTGCGATGCAGCGCCCGCGCCCAATGCAGACTGCCTCGAATACAGCTGCCCGGACGAAACCCCTGTCATCTACTGCACGCATCCAGCTGGCCACGTGTGGCCCGCGATCGGCACGGACGCGACGCGCACGTTCTTCCGCCAGTTCTACGCGTCCGACGAGTAGGCGCCGGAAGAGCGACGCCAAGGTGCGTCAATCCCGGTCGACGCCGCTGAGAAAGACTTCGATGTTCGTATAGCCCGTATGAAGCGTGTGCTGGTCGTCGTCCGGCGTATTTTCGTCGAGCCCCTGAGCCCGCTCCCAAACGTTGGGCATGCCGTCTCCGTCCGTGTCGTGGTCGCGGGAGCGCTCCCCCCGTTCGATCGTTGGAAAGTCAAACACGCCAAGCTCGTTCCCGTAGTCGGACCCGCGCCCGTTCGTGTTTTCGCGGTTTCGCACATCGGATACGTATTGGGCATCTTTCGCGTCCCGGACGACGTTCACCGATCCGTCTGGCCGCAGGTAGCGATTGGCGCCCACGTCCGCGAGTACCCGCTCGTACGCCTCTTCAGAGCTCGTGATGGTCGGTCGACGTCCAGGAAGCTCCACGGGAGTATCGCGCAGCCACGCCGAGACCTCGGGCTGGGGACTGCTTTCCGTGTTGGTGGCGGAATCCGCCGCCCGAAAGATCTGCCATCGCTCGTCTGCGTCACTCTCCACAACCGAATCCATGTAGTTCCAGTACCTCTCGTCCAGGTACACGTCCGCACCGTCGTCGTCGCGAACGAGGTTCAGCCGATTCGGCGCGCCCGGAAAACTGGCGCTGCCCGTCTTGTAGTAGTTGCCATAGAAGTTCGCTTGGGCTGTGCAGCTCACCCGCGAAAGACGTGTGCGCCAATTATAGACGACGTTGTTGATGGCCTCGCCCAGCACGTCCGCCGTGAAGTTGGGCGTGCGGTGGCGGATGTGCACAAAGAGGTTCTCGATCGACGACGACGCGCCGCCACGGGTGGAGCACTCGTCGCCCCCCATGAGCACGCCCGTGTTGCCTTCACCCACGATCGAGCGCTGGAGGGTCGTGGAACCAGCATCGATCGAGTTGCTTCCCCAAAAGTTGATCGCTTCGTTTTCATTGAACACGAACGAGCAGTGGTCGACGATGCCGCCTTCGGGCGACTCGAACTGCATCAAGGGACGGCGTGCACCCCGAGGATCGTTGGGCGCGCGGACGCGATCGGGATCGCCGTAGAACTTCACGTAGCGCCAGACAAACTCCGTGAGGTTGAAGAGGTAGTGGGAGTAGCCGCGAATCATGATCCCACCCGGTGACGTTTGGCCGGCCACGTACACGTTGCTGTTCGCGTTGTCGAGGTAGATCCAGCCGCTGAGCTCGATCACGCCGCTCACGTCGAAGACGATGATGCGCGGGAACTCGCGCGTGATCGCCCATCGGTACGAGCCGACCGGAGGATTCTCGTAGTCATCGTCGAGCGTGGTCACATGAAGCACGCGCCCACCGCGAAAACCCTCGACAAATGCGGCCGCGCCCACGGCGCTCGGAAACGCGGGCAGCTCGCCCGGGGGAAAAGTCCCCGAGTCCACGCCGGTGTCCGACGCATCCGGCCCGCGCGCATCCATGCTGAGGTCACTGGCCGCGTCGTGCGTCGATGCGTCCTCGCTCGGCGCAAACGCGTCGATAGGAGGCGCGCCATCGGGCGCGGCGATCGAACCATCCACCGGCTCCCCGCCGCCGTCGGCGCCGCCGCAGGCCGCCGCCCCTATTCCAAGCCAGGCGAGATGAGCAAAGACGACCAGACGCATGTGCGCTCCTCCTTCTAGTCGTTGGTAGCAACCGTCCTGGGCGCCGTCGCAACATCGCTGGCGCAGATGCGGATCGTGTGGCTCACACACTTCGGCGTGAGTGCAGAGCGCACATTCGCGATCGCGGGACGGCTGACACGCGTGAGGTCCACCCCGCCCAGATGACGCAAGATCGGCACGTCGGCCTTGGTGTTCGGCGCACGAACACACGCAAGTCGCCGCTGAATCGTAGCGCGTCTTTGTTGGCGGGACCTTTGCAAAGCCGTGTTCGATGCCCCGTGGATCTGCTGTCCTTCCGCTTCCGCCCTCTGTGCACGCCGGCCTGCTGGTCGTGCTGACGGTGCTCGCCACTTCCTCGACAGCGTTTGCTCAGAACGCGACCGCGGATTCGGACCGGCGAGCATCGTCCGCCGGCACCCCGACTGGCCGCGGCTGCCTGGGCGCTAGCGAAACCCTAGAGGTAGGCGGCGAAGCGAAAATCGAAGCGCTCCGCCGAAGTTTCGAGTGCCTCGAAGGTGCTTCGGGCGCCGCCATCGACCGAGCCTACGCGCGCTCGTTGGAAGCGGCCTTTGGCCGCACGCCGTCCTACCTGCACGCATGGGTTCGCCGATACCGATTCGCCGGCTGGACGCTCTTTGGCCTCTCGCACGCAATGCTGGCCACTGGCATCACCGCCGCGGCACGTCTTGAAAGCCGCGGCTTCGACGAAGGCGACGAGTTTTCGCACGATCTCCACTGGGTCGTCGCAACCGGTGTTTTCAGCGCCATCTTCAGCATCGCCAGCTGGAGCCTTCTCGTTCGCGCCCGTCGCATCGTCAGCCGGCGCTTTGCATGGCGAGCGGCCCACCTGGTCGGTGGGCGTACATCGGCGAGCTATCGCGCTTGGACCTTCCTCCGCCGCGCCCGACGCCTTCGCGGCGCAGCGTATGGGTCGGGCGCACTCGGCGCCCTCACCATCGCCAGCGGACTGGGTCTCGCGCGCCACCGTTCAGGAGATGGTGAGCTAAATCGGCATACGCTGCGCCGCAGTGCGTGGACAGGCGCCGCCTTTGGCCTGGGTGCGCTCTTCCTTTGGCTTCGGGCTCGCCACTTCACTCGCCGCGCCCGCGGCCTCGCGACAGCGCGTGTTCGGCCAGGGCCCTCCGGCCTTCGCGTTGTGTTCTAACGCCAGCATCGTCTGCTTCGTAGCGTTGGTGGATCGCGAGTGACGCGGTTTCCGCCCACATGACGCAGAAACGTCCGCGGCCTCGTTGCATAGGCCCAGCGGCGCTCTTCGTTGGTGGACGACTTGCACATCGCCCCGAAGTGCTACCTCTGGCTCCGCTCACGCGACGTTCGCCGACGAACCGAACGCTCGCGTCCCCGCGTCCAACCGGGCGTCGCCAGCCTCCGCATCGACTTCGAATCGATGGGGTGGGCCTCGAGAAAGCAAATGGGGGTGGCCCGGATCGTCTCTTATGAAATTATATAACTCAAATATTGCACATGACGCATTTGTACCCCATGGTTCGCGTATGGACGCGCTAGCTCCCTCCCATTCGAACGAACAACGTCGGGCCGTACTGACCAAAGCGCTGCTGCGGGTGCAGGAGCGGTTGGCCATCAAGGGTGCGCAGCTGGCGGCGATTGTAGGTGTTTCGCCCTCGACGGTGTCGCGTCTGAGCGAAACGCCCCTCCGGCAGCCGAAGGCCATTGAGCTGGGCACGCTTCTCGTGCGCCTGTACCGAAGCCTCATCGGGGTCGTGGGCGACGACGAAGCCGCACGCCTCTGGCTGCACTCGAAGAGCCGCTACCTCGGCGCGGCGCCCATCGAGCGCATGCAGTCCGTAACCGGACTCGTGGCCACCCTCGAGTACGTCGACGCCATGCGCGCGAAGACCTGAGCGCTCCCGCCGCGTGATCCAGAGCATCGCTTTTCGTTCCGGCGGAGGTTCGTGCGCAGGTCCGATCGCTTCGGCGGCCTTCAACCGGCCGACGGGTTCTTTCCCCCTTGCAACGTCACAGGGCTTCGATTGAATGTGCGGCGTGAGCGCCCTTCCCTCTCCACTGCCGCGATCGCCCTTTGAAGGCGAAGGGGTACGCGCCGTTGAAGCGCAGTCGCACGTCGCGACCATGCCGCTCGTCGACACGCTGGAAGAGCAGGAGCTGCTCGAAACGATGATCGACGAAACGAAGGGCCCGCCCCTTCCGAGCGAATACCACTACCTCATCGCCACACCGCTCCTCCGCTACCCGCCCCTTCCTTATGGATCGCGCTACGGCACGCGGCAGGAGTCCGGAATCTTCTACGGCAGCGAAAACACGGAAACGGCCCTCGCCGAAACGGCCTTTTATAAGCTGCGCTTCGTGGACGATAGCGAAGGCCTAACGAGCCTCTCGATGGTGATGGACGTCTTCGCCTTTGCGTACCGAGGTGAAGGCACGGATACGTACGGCTCGGCATACGACGCCGTGCGCGTCGATCTCGATTCGGCCAGCGACTACGCCACGAGCCAGCGCCTTGGCGCAAGGGTGCGCGAAGAAAACCTCGCCATCGTTCGCTACCGTTCCGCGCGCTGCCCAAAGGGCCTCGCCAACCTGGCGATCTTTTCGCTGGAAGCGCTTGCGCCACGCCCACGCCGCACCACCAGCTGGCAGCTCGACCTGCGCGACAAGCGCGTCTTCTTCATGGAGCGCAACCGCTTCGAAGGCCGCCGCGCCCTCGCCTTCACGGAAGCGGAGTTTCGCGAAAACGGTTCGTGGGCCCACCCCGACGCGCCCGGCTGAGCACCGCTCTGCGCCGGCTCAGGTACGGGTGCGCCGCGAAACGATCTCAATGACCGAGCCTGATTCGGCGACCACACAGACTCCGTGTCTTCCGCGGTCGGTCATTTAAACGCCGGTCTTCCGCGATCTGGTCACGCGCGCCTGCTCGCGTCTGGCAATGCGCGCGCGCTGGCCCGTGTCCGACTACGCTTGCACGCGGGGCTGAACGGCGGTTTCGCCAATGCCGCCCTGGGCTACGCGCCGCTGAAGGCCCGCCATCGCCTTCTTGCCGAGCTGCACAAAGATCGGCTTCGTCAGCGCATCGACGTACTTGATGGGCCCGCGGAGCTGAAAGTCCGCCTGCCAAATCAGACGGCATCCGCCCTCCTTCGCGGCGATCGAAATGCGGTCCGTCGCGTAGACGCCGTCGCCCACGCCGGCGATCTCCGCAAAGCGCGCGTCCGCGTCGTACACGCGGGTGCGGTACACCAGCGGCAGATCGCGCCCGAGGAAGCGCGAGGTGATGTCGTAGGTCGCACCGACCTCCGTCGCCGTACCGGAGCGAAGGGACGCGCGAACAATGCCCGGATCCCATTCGGGCAAGGTGCGGAAGTCCGCCAAGAACGCGAAGAGCGCGTTGGGCGAAAGGGAAAACTCAAGACGTTCTTCAATGGTGATCATGGCTACTCGTTTGGGTTGGTCAGAGCGGGCGTTGGAGATGGCGCCGCGAAGCAGCGGCGCACCTCACAGGACGGGCTCAAAGTCCGGTGTCGTGTCCGCGTCGAGGCAAAGGCGGGCCCACAGACGCTCGCGCTCTTCGTCGGGCGCGGGTCGCTTGAACCAAAGGTGCGTCTTGGCCGGAGCGCGGTCGAAGAAGAACCGCCCTTTGCTTGGACGCGCATCGTTCGATGCCACGAGCCACACGATCGTGTCCGCGCCCTCGGCGGGCGTACGCAAACGGCCGTCCATGAACTTTGAGAAGCCGGGCAAGGACGTCGCCACGCCAGGCGTGTCCGCCCAGCCCGGATGCATCGCGCTCACATGCACGTGCGGCAGTCGCTCCGCCAGTTGCTCCGCGAGCACCACCTGCGCGCGCTTGGTCATCGCGTAGGCGTTCACGCCGTTGAAGCGCTCTGCTGCACGGCCCGGCGGTTCGATGAGCTCGTCCACGTCGAGGCTCGCGCCGTACATGCCGCCGGAAGCGACCAGCACCAGACGTGCGTCGTCCGCCAAGTGCTGCTGCACGCGCGCCGTCAAACGAAACTGGCCGAGAATATTCGTCGCGTACGTGAGTTCGAAGCCGCCCGAGTTTTCGCCCCGCGCGTCGAGCAGCACGCCGGCGTTGTGCACGAGCGCATCGATCGGTGCGTTCCAGCTGCTCGCGAAGCGATCGATCGATTCGGCTTCGCTCACGTCGACCCGGTGCAGCTCGAGCTTGGCCGTAGAGCCGAGCGCCTTCACCTTCGCCTTCAGTTCGGCCCGCGCCTTTTCGCCACGCTCGAGACTGCGGCAAAGCATGTGAATCGTGGGACCGAAGGGCAACAGCCCTTCACAGGTCGCATAGCCAAGGCCGCCGTTGGCCCCCGTGACCAATACGTTCTGGCCACGAAGGTCGGCTTCGATGGACGAAAACCCACGCGCATGCCGCTCGTAGCCGCTGCGGTCGAAGGAAAAGACAATCGAGCGATCGAGGATGGCGGCGCCCAAGCCCATGCCCCGTGTGTGGGGTTGGCGGTGGAGTGGAGCAAGGCGGGTCGATGTCGGGGGGCGCGGGGCGCCGCCTGTGATAAGCCGTGGGCCATGGCCCTTCGGGAAAACGACCTGGACGCAACCGTCTACGAGGACGAAAAGGCGTACGAGATCTCGCTGCGCCCGTCGCGCTTCGACGACTTCGTCGGCCAGTCCAAGATCAAGGGCAACCTCCAGGTCTTCGTGGAGGCGGCCCGTCGCCGCGGCGACCCCCTCGACCACGTCCTCTTCTGCGGTCCACCCGGTCTGGGGAAGACGACCCTCGCGCTCATTCTGGCCGAAGAACGCGGCGTGCAGCTTCACTCGGCGTCCGCGCCGGCGATTGAACACAAGGGCCAGCTTGCCGCGCTGCTCACCAAGCTCGAGCCCAACGACGTGCTCTTCATCGACGAGATCCATCGCCTGCCGGCGGTCGTCGAAGAAAACCTCTACACGGCCGTCGAGGACTTTCGCATCGACATCGTGCAGGGTGATGGACCGTACGCGCAGACCCTCTCGTTGCCCCTTCACCCCTTCACCCTTGCCGCCGCCACTACACGCACCGGTTTGCTCACCAACCCCATGCGCACACGCTTCGGCTACATCGCGCGCCTCGACTACTACGCGCCGGAGGAGCTCGGCCAAATCGTGCGCCGAAGCGCCGGCCTGCTCGACTTCATCACCACGGACGACGCGGCCATGGAAGTGGCCCGCCGCGCCCGGGGCACCCCGCGCATCGCCAATCGCCTCTTGCGCCGCGCGCGCGACTTCGCCGAAGTCCTTGGCGATGGCACGCTCACGCTCCCAGCCGCCAAGGACGCGCTCGACCGTCTTGACGTTGACGCGGCCGGCCTCGACGACATGGACCGCAAGTACCTGAGCGTGCTCCTCGATCACTACGACGGAGGGCCGGTGGGCGTGGAAACGCTGGCCGCAGCGCTGTCCGAACCGCGCGACACGCTCGAAGATGTGTACGAACCGTACCTTCTCCAGCAGGGGTTCATCGCCCGCACGCCCCGGGGACGCATGGCGTCGCGCCGCGCGTACGAACACATGAAGCGAAAAGCGAAGAAGAAGGCGACGGCCGCCAAAGGCCAGGAAGAGCTCTTCTAAAGCTCATCCCAATACACCTGCTAGCCAGGTCCTTGATCCGTCACAGCGATCGCCCCCCGCTGTCACAGCCCAGGCGCGCGGCGTCTCACGCGATTGCCTAGTAATTGTGTGCACGTCCCGGCACGCGACTTGCTCTACGTCCGATGCCGACGGGATTCGTCCTTTCGGCGCGCCACGAGCAGCCATGACCGTAGAGACAAGCACCTCGAGCGTCGACGAACGAGCCGTCTGGCCGCTCATCCTGGGCGTTCTGACGACCCTCGCCATCTTTGCCGCCACCGTGATCCTTCGCGGTCCGTGGTGGGGCATGCTCATCGCGCTCGGCGCGGGGGTCGCCGTCAATCGGCTCGCCCGCGCCCGTCGGCCCCTTCGCGTCATCGTCACCTCCGAGGGGGTAAAGATCGGATCGCGCTTCATGAGCCACGCGGAGGCACTGCGTCACGACTTCGTCGACCGGCGCGTCACACGCGCCATTGGCTACCTAGCCAAGATGCCCGAAGATGTACGCAAGGCGGCGATCGTCGACGTTCATCTTCGCTGGTTCAGCGCCCTCGAGGACGCCGAAGCCTGGACCCAGAAAGAGCTGCCCCATGAACTCGGTCCGCGCGAAGCCGCCGTTTGGGAGTGCGTGGTGTCGGACGACGACTGCTGGACCCGAGGCTTCGTTGTCTTCGAGGAAGCGAACGGCTACGCAAACTGCGAACGCCTCCGACCCTTTCAACACTGGGAAGACAAACGCGTGACGGGAAACGCGCAGTACGGACAAGACCGCGAATACTGGAAGGGCGAGCGCATCCCGCAACGGAGCGGCGACTTGCGCATCGTCGTACCCTTCACGTGCGAGCGGTCCGGCGGGCGCCCCACAGCCCTGCGCCGCCTCGAGCAAAGCTACGTACGTAAGCGCCCGGAACGGGAGCCATAAGCCGCGTCTTACTCGACGGCTCACGGAAGCGTTCACCGTACGTGACAATCACGTGTGTGACACCGACCACTGGCGTTTCCAGATGCTGGGGACGCCCGTACCGGTCCGCAGGCAAGATGGCGCCGCAAGCACCCGCTTCTGTCGCCTTCGAATCGGTTCGCACCGCGATCCCGACGCATCTTCGTTGGCACAGCTCCTGCTTTCTACTGCAAGGAAAGGAGTGGGAAATGCAAAACGCGGAACATCGCAGAGCAGCAGAAGCCGAGGCGGCCTTCGACGCGTTTCTTCGCGCGTCGGGCCGTACGGTGCAGCGACTCGGTCCGCTCATGGCGACGTTTCTGCTGGTTCCCGGCGACCACCGGATCGTGCTTTCTTTCGACGGCGTATACCTCCGCGTTCGGCTGGCCAACTTGGAAGCGGCCGAGGCCGTGAGCGGTGCGGACGCGCAGTACCTAAACGAGCTCAACAACGTCCGGCCTATGCCGCTCGCCTTCGGCTGGTGCGCTGCGACCCGACACTACGTCGCGGAAGCCCAGATACCGTCCCACCGGGGCCTGCCGCCCTGGGAAAGGGTGGAAGCGGTTCTGGCATCGCTTACGTCCACCGCGCGCAACTTCTGCGAGCGGCGGCGAGAGGACGGGTCATGGCAAAGCCCACCGGAGCATCCGGAGCTCGAAGAGCGGATGAACCAACAACTCGTGGCCTGCGGCCTGCGGCCGAACTCCGACAGCCATTTCTCACTGTCGGCGCAATCGGCCAGCGATCCGACCCGATTCTACTGTGCGATGTTTCAAGCACGCGGAGGCCTGCTTCGCACCACCACCTGGGCGTGCATCAGCCGCGAAGACGGAACGCCAACGCAGACGTCGCAACCCGCGCTTGCGTCACTCGCGGAATTCAACGGGCGCGCGTCAGCTGGAACCCTCACGGTGGTCAATTGGGGCGACGCGTCGCAGCACGTCGTGCATCGCTCCGCGACACCGCTGGACTGGATTGTCCCGGAGTGCGAGTCGCTAGAACGGCTTCAAGAACTGCTCCGAATCAGCACCGAACACGCCATCATCGCCTGCGATCAGGCGTTCTCCGCGGCTCCCGCCGCGTCGCCGCCGGCCGAACAGTGGGGGGGCCGCGAAAGCGAGAAGATCCGCCGAATGATGGCAGCCGCCGGCTACGACTATCAGATGGTGAGCGATCCCTTTCCCCACGCTCGCTTTTCCGTGGTCTCGGCTCACGGATTGGAAGCGCCCTTCATTCTGGATGCACCCTTTCCGTGGGTCCGCGTATGCATCGTCATTCCGCGCGACGATGTGGACCCGTCGCTGCTGCACACCCTTGGGGCAACGACCAAAGCGCTTGGGTTCGGCTACGCGCACGTCGACGAGCGAATCAACGTGGTTCGCATCGGCGTGCACCTACTCGACCACGCCGACAGCGGTTCCGCCCTTCGAGCGGCAGTGATGCAGTGCCTCGACATTCGAACCTTCCTAATGGGAAGGGGGCCCGCCCCCGTGCAAGCGCCGCTCGGCGACATCGATTCCCCGCGGCTCGCAGACGCCCGCAGCGCCCTCGAAGCGCACCTCCCCTTCGAGCGTTCATCGAAGGGGCTGGCCCACCGCGGCATGGACCGCCACGGCAGACCGTTCAACCTCGAGCTCCACGAGGGCCCCGGCGGCATCGTCTTCGATGTGGGGCTCTCCAAGGCGCGCGATCGTGTTGCGATGGCCGCGGAGCTCGACCGCTACAACGCCGCAGTGCTCACCGGCGGCACGCTCTACGTGGCCGAGGAGAGCGAGGACGAGGACGTTCGATGGTGCTGGACTTGCCCCTATCCCTGGATCGACCTCGAAGCGCTACGGCGTACGCCCCTGCTTCACGTGGTCCACGGGGTCGTCGAGCTCATTCGCGATAACCCCGGACTGCAGCACTTGCAGAAAGCTGGAGGGCACTGATGGCGCATCCACGCCCGGGCCGATGGATGGCCAAACAGACTTCAATCGCATGCACACTCCTGCTTGGCGTCTGCGCGTGCAGCGACGCTCCGCCGCCGCGCCAGAGCTCCGCGCGCGAACCCGAGGCGGCGCGCCAGTCCGCGACCCCACTGCCGTCCGTGAACCGCCACGGCCTTGGCCCCGTTCGGCTCGGCATGTCCGCCGATGCGTTCTTCGACGTCTGCGGGAGCACCGGCGTAGCGCCATCACGTCCAAACGAGGTCACACCCGCGGAAAGCGCGCAGATCGCATCCGGGCTCTTGATCGTGTGCGGCGGTGGTCCGTGGCAAACGTCGCTGGGTCCCGTGACCCGGCTCTCGGCCACCATCAGTGCCGCCGAGACCGTGGATTCGGTCAATCTGATTCTGCAGGTCACAGAAGCGAACCTTCACGCACAGCTGATGGCCGAACACGGCGAACACCGCGTCATCGGCAGACGAAATCTCTACATGGTGAAGCGCGACGCCGTGGCGAACGAGCTGCTCCTGCTTTCCACCGAAGCGATGGCCGACGGAACGATGCACGTCCTGCTCGTCAGCCAGTTGGAGATGGAGCGGGCCCTGCGAGCGGCGGCAGCAGGGCGCGGCACGCAACGCGCTTTGGTCCCGCTCCAACAAACAACCGCTCGCGTTGGACCGATGCAGGTCGTGGCAAACGCGGCCCGCAGCCGCGAAGCACCGAACGCGATGGGCATCGTGGTCGAACGCGCAGGCGAAGAGTGGCGCGCCATGTACGCGGTGAACAACAGCGAAGGCTACAGCGCCTACATCGAGCTCGACCGCGTAGCCCTCGACGACCATCGACTCATCACCTTCGACGAGCGCGGTGACGCCCTTCGACGCGCTTTGGCAAACCCCTTCGCTACCGGGCCAGCTCTACCCTAGCAGGCTCAAAGGAAACCCATGTCGTCACTCGTAGAACTGCCGCACGCGAATCGCTACGGGCGCCTCGTAGAGCTTCCCACATCACCTGATCACCGGGACCGCCCACGGATAAGCCAGCTGCTGATTTCTTTCATCCCCACCGCTTTCTGCTCTGTGGCCGCCCACGTGTCCCTCGCGCCTCTGGACCATCACACCGGACACACATCTTGGTAACGCGCTGCGCGTACAAATGAGAAAGCCCGAGCATGCATTCACTTTTTACCCATGCACTTCAGGCCCTGGCGCCCCAAGTCTTGAGCCACCGAACGATTCTGAAGGTTTCTGAGGATTCGCTCGAGCAGAATGGCGAAGTTAGAACCGGCTCATGGTGGGGCCTCGTGCAGCGTAGAAGCAGCGCATCGATCGACTACGAGAGCGTTCAATTGAACCTCGACAGGCCGCTTATACCTGCGACCCCCGTGATCACTGGTACGCCCTTCAGCCAAATGGCCGGGCCGCGCGATTCGCCAGAGCTGGACGATATGGCGCTTATTCAACCGTCTCCGGGGGAGCTCTTCGGCTACTGGGGACGCGGCGACACCAAGCGCGTGGTGTACCTGGCCCACGAGAGCATCCTCAGCGAACGTTCGGTGGACGAAGCGATCGCCGCCCTTCGGCTTCGCGACCGAAAGCTGCTGGCAGGTTTCGGTGTTCTTGCCGTCGCGCTCATAGCGGTCTGCGTCGCTTGGAAAAGCGCGCAGCGGAAGCCGGCATTGCTCTCAAGACCAACATCGCGGATGGCGACATTGCCGCCGCCTGCGAGGTATCGACGCTGCGCCAAACCGTGTTCACCATGACCGCAGGCGCG
>JBCCRV010000129.1:0-13278 GCA_039201085.1 Myxococcota bacterium
CGGCGTGGACCGCGAGCGCAGCGAGTCGCGTCCACAGTACGGGGCCCCCAGCTCGCCCGCGCGGGGTCTGCCGCGTAGTCCGCCGGTTCTCCACCGGGGACTTACAGCCGACTCAGGTTCAGCACCCGCGACCAGGTTCGTTGCCCGACGAACGCCCCTACCGCCGATGTTCCGGGCTGTGCCAGTCGGACTTGCAGCCGGCGTCCCACACCTCCGGCTGGTTGCCATGGGCCGGGAAACCGCCGCTGTCTTTCAACCAGCGAGCCACGTGCAGTGTGTTCCACACGAGGAAGGTTGTGTTGCGGTTGGTGAAGTCGTTTTCCGGTCCACCGGAACCCGCGTCGAGGTAGGAGGGTCCTGGGCCTGCTTCACCCATCCATCCCGCATCGGCCTGCGGCGGTACCGTGTAGCCAATGTGCGAAAGGGAGAAGAGCACGTTCATCGCGCAGTGCTTCACGCCGTCTTCGTTGCCCGTGATGAGAACGGCGCCGGTCTTGCCGTAGTCCCGGTACTGGCCCTTCTCGTTGAACTTGTGGGTGTAGCCGTACATGCGCTCGAGAACGCGGTTGCACACCGAGCTCTTTTCACCCAGCCAGACGGACGTCCCGATGATGAGAATGTCGCAGGCGTCGACCTTCGCTTGAATCTGCGGCCAGTCGTCCTTCTCGTATCCGTCGACGCCGGTGTAGTCGAGGTCGAGTCCGGCGGGGATTTGGTAGTCGACGGGCCGAAGGATCTCGGTCTTCACGCCGTTGGCTCGGTAGATGCTCTCCGCCATCTTGAGCAGGCCCTCCGTGTGAGACAGCTTCGGCGAGCGCGTGAGCGTGCAGTTCAGCATGAGCACGCTCAAGTCGTCGTATTTCGCGGGAGGCTTGTCGCATTGATGTTCGGTGATGCGCTTGAGTTGGTCGGTCATGGGATTCGTGTACCCACGTCTCAAGCCAATTGGAAGCGTGCCCGTTGGGAACGGACCGTTTCACTTGAGCGAACAACGGAGCGAAGGCGAGCGCGCCCGTGCACCGGAATACGTCCCCTAACCGTCTTGATTGGGCGCCCGCGGCGGCCTGCCACCGGCGCCCGCCGGGCGAGGGCGCCGCTTCGGCCGCGGGCAGCAGCCTTGGGCGCACGGATTCACCCGGGGGCCGAGCGTTCCAAGGGCGCGCTTATTCGGCGAATCGTCGCGCAGCTCCTGAAGCAGCTCGCGCAGACCGGCGACGAAGGTCGGATGGGTACCCACCGTTCCGGCGCGAACCATCGCGATGCCCGCGGCTTCGCATGCATCCTTCGCCTCGTGGTCGAGGTCCCATACGACTTCCATGTGGTCCGACACAAAGCCGATTGGGGCGACGACAAGCTTCTCCGTCCCGATCTGCCGAAGCGCTTCGATGTGGTCGAGAATGTCCGGCTCGAGCCACGGCACCTGAGGCGGACCAGAGCGGCTTTGATAGACGAGCTGCCACTGGCTCACGCCAACGCGCCCCGCAATGACCTCACTGACGTCCATCAGCTGCTCGACGTAGTCGCAGCCGTCTGCCATCGACACGGGAATGCTGTGCGCGGTGAAGGCGATGCGCGCTCCATCGGCGCCCAGCTGGTCGAGGGCCTCGCCGATGCGGTCGACCATGGCGTCGATGAAACCCGGATGGTTGAAGAAGCGGCGAACGTAGCGGACCTTCGGCGCGTCGCTGATGGCTTCTTGGGCGGCCAAGACGGCCTCACGGTATTGGCGGCACCCCGAGTAGCTGCTGAACGCGCTCGTAAGAATCGCTGCCGCAGACTTCACGCCGTCCTTCGCCATTTGGGCAAGCGTATCTTTCAGAAAAGGGGCCGAGTGGCGGTTGCCGAAGTAGATCGGTCGGCCCTCAGCGTGCTCTTCAAGTTCGTCGCGCAATGCGCCGATCAGATCGCGGTTCTGCCCGTTGATGGGGCTTCCGCCGAGTTTGTAGTAGTGCTCAGCGACGGAAAGCAGCCGTTCCCGCGGCACGCCGCGGCCCTCGACCACATGCTCGAGAAAGGGCATGACTTCCTCGTCGTTCTCTGGTCCGCCGAAGGAAACAAGGAGAATCGCGTCGAAGTCGCTCACCTCGCGAGTCTCCGGCCATCGGCGCCGCGCTTCAAGGGTTGGCGCGGAAAACCATCGCGCGCCCTTGCGGCGATCGACGACTTTCGATACGCAAAGGCTCGATGCGCGTCGTAATCGCCGGTTCGGGGAGTCGGGGCAACGGCACCCTCTTCGAAACCGGACGAACGCGCGTTCTTGTGGACGCGGGCCTTTCCGTTCGCGAGCTGCGTCGCCGGGCGGAGCAGGCACGCGGGCCGGCGGAGCGTGACCTGGATGCGCTCATCGTCACGCATAGCCACGGCGACCATGTGCAGCACGCGGCGCGCTATGCCCAGCTTGGCGTGCCCGTGTACGGCACCCACGCCACCCTCTCGGCGCTGCCCCTTGGCGAGTCAGCACGGGCCATCGGACCGAAAGCGCGCTTCACCATCGGTGACCTGAGCTTTCAAACGCTGCCTCTCTCGCACGACGTTCCGCAAATCGCCGTGCTCGTGGAGCACGAGGGCGAGCGAACGGCGCTCGTGACGGACCTGGGGCGAAGCAGCGCGGCCCTCGAGCGCGCCCTTCAAGGCTGCAGCACGGTGTTACTGGAAAGCAATCACTGCGAAGAGCTGCTCGCAACGGCGCCCTATCCGAGCTTTCTCAAGCGGCGGATCTCGAGCGCAACGGGCCACCTGAGCAACCGCCAGTGCGCCGACGTGCTTCGGGCCCTACCGGACGTGAAGCGCGTCGTGCTCATGCATCTCTCTCAGAAGGCCAACAGCCCCCGCCGGGCACGTCGCGTCGCGACGGAAGCTCTGGCGCCGGGCGCGAAGCTGCTCGTCGCCGATCAAGACGCACCGATGCTTCTCGCGAGCCTTCGCACCGGCGCTTCCCAGCTCGCCTTTGGGTTCTAACAACGCTCCGAGGAACTAATTGCCGTTCGGTCCTGGCGTTTTTTCGCGCAGCGATCACGCTACGCGCCATGGCGAACTGGTACGAAGAAACCTTCAACGGAACGCGGCTCAGCCTCGAGGTGACGAAGACGCTCTTTTCCGGGCGGTCGAAGTTTCAAAAGGTCGATGTGTTCGAAACGCGCGAGTACGGGCGCGCGATGGCCATCGACGACGTCTTCATGACGAGCGAAGGCGACGAGTTCATCTACCATGAGATGCTCGTGCACCCGGCGATGCTCACGGCCAAGGTCGCACCGAAGCGCGTACTGGTCATCGGCGGAGGCGACGGCGGAACGGTCCGCGAGGTGCTGCGCCATCCGTCCGTCGAGCAATGCGTGATGATCGAGATCGATGAGCTCGTCGTGCAGGCATGCAAGGAACACCTACCAACGATCGGCACCGCGTGGGACGACCCACGCCTCGACGTCCGCTTCATCGATGGCATCGACTACGTAAAGAATACGGACGACGAAAAGTACGATGTCGTCCTTCTCGACGGCACCGATCCGATCGGCCCCGGCGAGGTGCTCTTCGACATCGAGTTCTTTCGCGGCTGCAAGCGAATGATGAAACCCGGCGCGATCATGGCCCTTCAAAGCGAGACGCCGATGCTCCTGCGCGATGTGTTCTTTGAAACGCAGAAGAAGCTTCGCTCGCTCTTTGCCAACGTAGCACCATACTTCGCAGGCATACCGATCTACGCGTCTGGCACGTGGAGCTGGACCTGGTGCTCCGACGAAGGCGCGCCGACGGACCTGGAAGCGGCAAAGACCGACGGCCGACTCGGCGCGATCGAAGGGGGCTCTCGCTACTACAACGAAGCGGTCCACGTTGGGGCGCTTGCCCAGCCGAACTACGTGCGCGACGGCCTGGCGGAGCTGTGACATTCACGGCCCGCACCCTTCCCGGCTTGGACCGCTCGGAAGGGATGCGCCGCGACGGCGACGCCCTTGACGCGGCCTGGGCAAACGAAGGCGCCCGGGTGCTCCCCTTTTGGAAGGGCCGCGTATACGTCGATAGTGGCCGGCCGCCCGAGCCCATTTTCGTCACGCCGCAGGAAGTCGAAGCGCATCGATCGGGACCGCGGATTTTCCTTGGTATGCGTGACGAGGGCCCGCTCTTTGCCGCCGCCCTGGGCGTCGACGATCCCCGCGCGCAAGGCTTCGACGCCAAGTTCGCCGACCCGATTCGCAGCGGCGCTTTCATGGCAAGCCCCTCGATGGCCCTCGTGGCGTATGCACGCGCCATGGTGCTTTGGCACGCCCAAAGCCGCTTTTGCGATCGCTGCGGTACGGCAACGGACGCGGCCGAAGGCGGCTTCGTCCGGGTGTGTCCTGGCTGTGGGCACCGGCATTTTCCGCGCACGGACCCGGCCGTCATGATGCTGCTCACGCGCGATGGCGAGAGCGAACGCGAATGCTTGCTCGCCCGCCAGGGCATTTTTCCAAAGGGGATGTACAGCGCCCTCGCCGGATTCGTGGAACCGGGGGAGTCGCTCGAGGAATGCGTTCGCCGGGAGACCGACGAGGAGGTCGGTCTACGCCTTCGGGATGTGCGCTACGTGGGGAGCGAGCCGTGGCCCTTCCCGTGCCAGCTGATGGTCGGCTTCGTGGCGGAAGCCGAGCCCGGCGAGATCGTGCTCGACGAGGAAGAGCTCGAAGAAGCGCGCTGGGTCCCGCGCTCAGCGCTTCTCGTGCCCTCGAAGGAACGGGCCTTCTTTTATCCGCCACCGATCAGCCTCGCACATCGGATGATTCGAGCGTTCGCAGACGGCACGTTTGCGTAGCAAGGGCGCACACGCATCCCGAGGGCCGAGGGGTAGACATCGGCGGCCGGAGGCGGGGGCGACGCCGAGGCAGGACGCCTGGGGGCGACGCGTCTAGTCGCTTTGGGGGCAACGGTCCCCACTGCCAAGTCGCTTCTTGCGTGGTGATTTGCGACAATTGGGGGTGGATCGACCGCTTGCCCCAAAGGCGCTTAAGCGTTTGAAATCATTGCACTATTTCATCACGCGGCATTCGGCGATCGCTCAGGCGCTGCAAAATACATGAACAATTTCATTATGTTGCACGATCGCTGAACGGAGCCCTTAGCGGCTTCCAAGCCCCTTGAAATCCCAACGTAATTTTGTTGGATCGGGCCTTGCTACGACGGTGGACCGCCGGCCACATGCCGCGTCTGAAGTCCAGGAGAATCATGCGTAACACCCTCATCGTTTCTTGTGTCCTTGCCCTCGCAGCCTGCGGCTCGGAAGAAGCCACGGCCAAGGCCCCGGCCGCGCCCCTCGCCTCGGGCAAGGCCGACGGCTCGCTCGAGATTGTCGACCAAGGACCCATCGCCCTCGGCGAGGACGCCGGCGAGGATCTGGCTCCGGACCTGGCGCACAGCTGGACCTTCGAACTCACCGAGGCCCAGACGGTGCGCTTCACGACAAGCGGCGCCGAGCGCGTGGACACGGTGCTCTACCTCACTCAGGGCGAGGCTGAGCTCGCCACGGACGACGATGGCGGTGAGGGTCTCTTCTCCAACCTGGAGGCGGACCTCGAAGCCGGCACCTACGAGATCGTCGTGGGCGGCTACGCAAACCGCCAGACCGGCAGCTTCGCCCTCCAGACCGCGTGCGTCACGTGCGGTACGGACCCGGTCGAGCCCGTCGACCCGCCCGAAGACGCGTGGGCTCTCGCGCGCGACGTGAACCTGATGAACGTGGCCTTCACGGACGCGACGGAAACGCCTGATTCGTTCGAGCGCGCCGACGCCGACTTCGTTCGCCTCAGCGGCCCCGAATGGTGGCAGCGCTGGTCCGGCGGCGCGACCCAGTCCTTCAACTGGTCCGAAGGCACGGACTTCGGCAAGCGTTGCGGGCAAGCTTCGGCGATCCGTCTCGAAGCGATTTGGAACTACGAGGAGACGGACGCCGACGGCAACGTCACCCGCCCGGGCCGCGAGGCCTTTGAGCGCCTTCGCGACGTCTCCAACTGGCGCGGCACCATGTACAACTGGACCGAGGACATCTCCGAAGGCGGCCGCGCGTCCTTCAGCCCCGCGAGCATGTGGGCGTGGCGCACGTCGGCCATCAAGTGGATCAACGTGGTGCACGCCGACGGTTCGTGCGACCTGCCGACCCTGGGCCTCGTCCAGGACTTCTCCCGAATCTGCTCCGCTGAAGCCGAAGGCAACGACGGCGAGTTCCAGGGCTGCCTCGCCAGCGCCCGCTAGTTCCTACCCGGCTCTCTGCCCTAGGCATCGTCATGCGAAACCTCTGCTTTCTCACCTGCCTCGTTGCGCTCGGCGCGTGCGGAGGCGACGACACCGGTCGCGTCACCATCGGGCTTTCCTTCGATGAGCGCGCGTCCACCGTCAACGTCAGCCTTTCGCGTGACCTCGCCGGCGGCGAGGTGCTTCGCGCGCAGCTGCGCCGCGGCGCCGTCGGCATGCTCGACTGCACCGCTGCGGGTTCGATCCCAGAGATCGGCGGCGCACGCATCGCTGGAGAGCTCGAGCCGACCTTCACCGGTCCGTTCATTCCCGACGAAGCCTTTCAGTCGCCGTACAACTCGCCCGAGTGGCTTGCGGGCACGCCCACGCCGGAGATGCTGGCCGAAGCGGCCCTCGGTCCGTGGCTCATCGACGTCTGCCTCACGGACGGAAACAACGTCGTTCGCCAGCTTGAGGTGGACCTAAGCCGCGCCCTCGACGTTGCGGGCTCGAACGGCAAGTTCGACGGGGACGAAGACGAAGTGATCACCAGCGTGGGCGCCTACGCCGCGGCCTGCGTGGCCGAGATGGGCGAGATCCCCTTCTTCGAGCGCCTCGCCGACGGCGACTACGCGACGGCGAACTGCCTCGACGGCGCGCCTATTCCGATGGAGATCACCCATGAAGACGGCACCGTGGAGCGCCCGGAAGGCCGAGACACGTCGCGCGGCGAAGAAGTCTTCGGTCAGGGCTGGTTCGACTACAACCAGTGCGACCATCAGCAGCAGATCTACGACAGCTGCGAGCCCAACGCCGTCGACGGCGTGAGCAACGGCCCACGCGTGCAGAGCGCGAGCAACCAGCAGGGCACGCACTGGGTGCTCCTCTGCCGAAAGTCGCAGGAAGAGGAAGGCCAGTACTACGACATCGCGATGCTCGGAACGAACCCGTACACGGGCAAGATCTGCTTCTTCCAGAACGCCCTCGGCAACCGCATGGACGGTCAGAACGTGCCGCACCCCGGCGACCTCGAGCAGACGGAAGCGTCGCCGGAGACGTGGGAACATATCTGGTCCGGCCTTCAGGGCGGCGAGGGCTTCGGCATCGACTGCACGAGCTGCCACAGCACGGACGCGTTCATTGGCTCCGAGTGGATCAGCCGGGCGATCGGCGAAGACGGCCGACCGGTCGTACCGCGCATGGGCGTGCACGAAGACTTTGCCCTCGGCTGGGCCGACGCTCCGTACGACCTCGTCGCGCGCGACCGGGTCTGTCAGGGCAGCCGCTGCGGCTGGGAAATGCCCCAGCACCTCGTGAGCGAGGAAGCCGCCCCCTGCACGCGCTGCCACCGCATCGGTGACGACGTCTGGGCCCGCGACTGGCTCCGCCGCCTCGAGCCCAATGCGGACGGCACGGGCACGGACGATGCCGCCTGGAACCAGCAGCTCACGGCGCACGGCCTCGAGTTCAACACCTACGCGTGGATGCCGCCGGAAATCGAGGGTCTCGACGCCGCGACCTGGCACGGGTCGGAACTCGGCCGCGCCGTCGATTTCATTCAAAACTGCTCGCAGAACCGCGACGACCCGGCGTGCATCTGGGAGGACCTGCCGCGCGAGCCCAACTCGGATTTCGGTGCCCTGCCCGAGGTCGAGCTCGAGGGCGAACCCCTTGCCCGCGAAGCCGCCACGATCCTTGGCTCGACGCTCACGGACCCGAACAGCGACGGCTTCATTCCTGGAACCCGTCGCTGCAGCGAATGCCACTCGACGTCACGCAACGGCCTTGACCACTGGCTCGACCTGACCCGCGAAGCCGAGCGCATCTGCAACCTCGATCGCCTCGATGCGCTGAGCTTTGAAGAGGATCCGTTTCTCGGCGACTTCGACGGTCAGTCCTTCACGCAGGGCGAAGCCCAGCGCGTACTCGCCTTCATCAACGACTCGGTCGAACGCGACCTCGACGACGCGGGCATTCGTTCCGATGCCCGCTCCATCATCCTTCAAGAGCGCCCCTTCGCGACGATGAAGGATCTCGCAGAGGTCGATGGCATCGGGCCGGCAACGATGGAGGCCGTGAAGGCCTTTGCAACGGCGGACTACACGCCGCCCGAAGTGGTCACGCCGGAAGAGGCCGAAGCCATGATCGACTGCATGCGTGAAGCGCCCGACGACAAGGAATCGGTCTTTGAAGCGGCCAAGATGGGCATCTTCACGGCCGGCGCCCAGTACGGCCTCTTCCAGGAGCTCTTCCGACGCGCCTTCGGCGAAGGCGACTACCTCGTTCCGTACCTGCGCTTCCGCAGCCGCGTGTCGATGCCCAAGGGCAACCACCCGCGCCTCAGCCAGCGCGAGTTCGCGACGGTGCTCGAGTGGTTCAACCAAGATCTTCCCAACCTCGATGACGTTGTCTACGAAGCGCCGCGCCCGGAAACGTGCACGGAGAACATCGCGCCCGGTATGGCCACGCACATCGAAGAGATGCAGTTCGACGGCTGGGAAGCGATCAACGCCGACAACGGCATTCGCATGTTCGGCTGCGACGGTACGGAAGGACGCGGCTGCTTCGCCGATGCCACGGACCGCAGCGACATCTGGGGCACGAACGAAGGCGTGCTCCGTGAGGTCGTCGAGCTCGACTTCCGCACGAGCTTCTGGACCCGCTCGAGCGCCGACGGCCGCTTTGTCGGCAACGGCGGCGGCGACAACGACCCGGGCTTCAGCTCAACGATCACGGACCTGCTCCGCGGCGTGAACATCGGCATCGACGCGAGCTACGACCCGGGCTTCTTCCCGGACAACAGCGGCTGGATCTTCCAGGGCGGCGGCCAGGGCGCGGGCCTCTGCGCCCAGAGCATGCTCGAGACGGCGGACAACGTGGACTTCTCCGAGGACAGCTGCATTCGCGCCACGGGCATCAACCTCTACCAGCACGTCGCCCGCGGCGTGGGTGGCGGCGACTACTTCATCATCAACAGTCAGTTCACGAGCGATTCGGGCGGCACCGGCGACACGAACCCCCGCGCGACGTGGGGCGGCGACGCCACGATGAAGTTCACGCCCATGATCTTTAACGGCAATACCTACGAGCAGCGCGACCCGATCATCGTGGACTCGCCCTACGAGGGCGACTCGGTGCTCTCGCCGTCGGGCCGGCTCGTCATCAGCCGACTCAGCAGCCCCGAAGGCACGGGCATGGGCTTCGTGATTCGTCGCGTTGAAACGACGCGCTTCGGCGAGGACTACATCATCAACATCGACCAGGACCTCGCGACGATCTGCATGGAGGGCACGAAGGGCAACATCTCCTTCGACGAGCGCTTCTTCGTCACGCACGTCTACGACGGTGTGAAGTCGGACATCTGGCTCGTGGACCTCAGCAGCGGCGAGCGACGCCAGATCACGAACGTGCCGGACGGCCAGCTCGCGCTCTTCCCGCACTTCCGCTCCGACGGCTGGTTCTACTTCCTGCTTCGTGACGACGACGCCGGCGAGCGCTGGATCGTTGCTTCGGACGCAGCGCTCATGATGCGCGGCGAATGAGGCGTTGCGGCGCCGTTCTTCTTGCGTTGATCTTCGCCTGCAGCAGCGCGGGCGAGACGATCGTGGACTTTCCGGCGGACGGCGCCGGCGGCAAGACCGATATCTTCGGTCGCGCGCTCGTGGGGGTGGCCGCGCCCTACCCGGCGGACCCGACGCTCGCCGAACGGGAAGAAACGATTCACGCCTCGATGGCCGAACGCCGCGCGATGGCTTGGGCCATCGCCGAGCGCGCGATCGAGCCGGTGCCGCTCCTCGGACTTGCGGAGCGAACCGCATCCGACTCGGACGAGGTCGAGGCGGACGAGCCGATCCCGAACGTGCCGCGCTTTCAGTCTTGGTACGGCGTCGAAGACCTTCGACGCATGTTCCAGCACCTCTACGAGAACATGAACCGGGCGGACCGGCTTCGTCGCGAGCCGTTCACGGCCGACGCGATCGAAGCCGCTGAAGCCTTCAACGCGTCTGCTGTCGACCGCTCGCGCCGCTGGCCCCTGGAGCGTTTTCTTCGCTACGTCGAGGGCCTCGGCATCTGCGAAGAGGATTTGAGCGACGATGAGTGCGCCCGCCAGCTGCAAAGCAACTTCAGCGGCGCCACCGGCGGCAACGTGCGCATCACGTACGCGCCATCGACGGTGCGTCACCTGCTGGAGAACTACGCGTCGATTCTCGACTGCATGGACCGCCTCGACACGCTCGAGTTTGGGGCGGATCCCGTGACCGAAGACAACTTCACCTTCTGCTACGAGCGCGAGATGCCCGCCGACGCCGTGCTCATCAAGGCCCAATGGGTGCGCGCGGACTTCGGCCGGGACATCGCGGTCTACGACACGGACGCGGAAACGCTTGGCGAGCTTCTGAGCGAGCGCAACACGGGCACCTGGCCCGAAGACGGCAACCGCCGCGCGGACCCGAGCGACCGCGACATCGTCACGATTCGCCTACGCAACGGCGACACGTACCGGCTCGCCGGCCTGCACGTGATGACGAAGGAACTCCGTCACTGGACGTGGGTCACCCTTTGGTGGAGCGACACGCCGAACCAGGACTTCGGCGAAGATCGCCCCGAGTCCTTCGACGCCCTCGGCAGCGCGTGGGCCAACTACAAGATGTGCGTCGTCACCGACTACGAAGAAGGCGACGTTGACTTCGAAGGCCTCGGTGAGTTCGAGAGCTTGAGCGCGGCCCTTCGCGCCCAGCCGCCCGGCGCGACCTGGTGCTCGAATCCGTACATCGAAGAAGGCCGCGGCAACGCCCGAACGAACTGCGTCGGCTGCCACCAGCACGGCGGCAGCACCGTGGGCGAAGACCTGAATGGCGACGATACGCTCGACCCCTTCGACCTCGTTCAGGTCATCGACGACGAAGAAGCCTACCCGCTCAACGGGCGCACCCGTCAGCGCGACGTGTTTCCGAGCGACTACCTCTGGAGCTCGTCTCGCGTCGATAACCTCTTTCAGGTCATGCGCAGCGAAGTCGACCGACTCAACGTCAGCGACGGCCGCGCCATCGACCGCCGGATCGACGCCCTGCTTGAAGCGGAGCGCGAGGGCGAAGGCGACATCGACGCGGGCGCCGAAGTGTTCGCGGAAAACTGCGCGCGCTGCCACGGCGCCGACGGGTCCGGCGACTTCGGACCGGACCTCTTCGACCGCGTGCCCATGCGGGACGACGAAACGCTGCTCGAACGCGTACTCCTCGGCATCGGCCCGATGCCGGCGTGGGACCAGGAACTCGAAGACGACGAACTCACCAACCTCTTCGTCTTCCTCCGCGACCGCTTCGGCGCGCCCCTCGAGTAGAACCCATCCCGAGTCGCCATCACCAGGTCTTGAGCAGGTTGCGGGACTGCCGCATCCGCGTGAAGCGAAGTAAATGCCACGCACTTTCAAAGTCGTGGGAGCTCGCAGAAATATGGCCACGGCGATCCTTGGGATGAGGCCCGGTTCCACTACACGTTGCCCTTTGATTCGCCTTTTCGCCGCGAACGGCTGCCACGCGCTGATTTCAATGCGAACCGCTGATCCGGGCGGGCGTTCGCGTTGGAGTAGCCGCATTCGCGGTAATGCAAACGGGCTGTACGTCGCTCGGAACTACGCTATGGCGTTGGTGTGCAGTTCATATCAAGGCATCTGCTTGCACTTCTGGCTTTCGTGGTCCTGGGGCCCGCTTGCCACAAATCGTCGCTTGGCGAGTCGGGACAACTGCTGGTCGTTGAGCAAGACGGGGCACGATTCACTCTGCTGGAAGTCAACGCAGAGACGCGCCGAGAGATCACCGTCATCGATACGAGTCCAGATTCGGTCGTCGGAGTTTTGCCGAACCCGCAGGGTACCCACGCGCTGCTGTCTTTCGATCGACCCTTTGGCCAACCGGGCGCCCCTCAGTCGCTCCTCGTGGATATCGAGACGGGCGATATCGACGACGTGACCACGGAACTTATCGACGTGCCGCCGGAATTTGGCTGTACCGGCTCACTCGGTGGGCGTCCGTTTCAGGGCGCCGATTGGCTTAGCAGCGGCACAGCGTTCATCTACGGCTGCGGCGCCTTCGTCGACGGATCCGTCCCGACGACTTTCTCCTCCGTCTACTTCCTTGACGGCGGTGTTCGAGTCTTCGAACCCGACACGATCTTTACGGCGCTCACGGACGGTTCATTTCTGGCTTTCAGCGGTGGAGAGGCGCGGCGTGTCGAGTGCGAGAGCGCTTCCGTTTGCGCAGAAGAAGTCCTGGAGCGGGATGGCAACCGTGTACCGTGGCTGCTGGTCGACGACTCCTTTGTCGAAGTCGAGTACGTCGATACGGCAGAGCGGGTTTATCGGCGGGTTTGGCGCCGTGGCGAAGCGACGCCCCTCTTCGAACCGACGAGTGGCGGCGCCGCAAGCAACGCCGGTTCATCGGTGATCGGCGGCTCTCGGTCCGGTTCATTCTCCGTCTTCGAGTACGCGGTGACTGACGATAGTGCGAGCGGGTGGTTCCAACGGATAGGGGCGAACGGCAACCGCGAGGATATCGTTGACTGCGAACCCCTTACCCCGAACCGCATAGTTCGCGCCCGGTGGGGCCCGCGAAATCAGACGATCGTGCACTGCCAGGATCGGCTCCTGGTCTTCAACGAAGGCGGGTTCTCTGGGAGCATTCCCGTCAGCCGACGCGAATCAGAGTTTGGCACCCCCAGGTTTTCCTCGGTGAGCGGTGACGTGCTCCTGCCACGCGGAGCGATCGACATAAATGTGTTCAGACCCTTTGCCTGGTTTCGTTTGAACACCAACACGGCAGAACTAACACCGATAGAATCGGACACCTCGAACTGGGTGGCGGCTTCTTGGCGGCACCGAGCGTGGATACCGAAACAGCGCCCATAGCCGAACCGCACGGCGCGTGGCATCGACCCCCGATGCCACCTGTGTAGCTCGCGAAGGAAGCTAGCGTCTCGACTTCAGTGCGCAGACTACAGCCCATCGACGAGCTCTTGCGCCCGGTCCCGGTAGGCTCCGTTCGGATACGCGTCTAGGTAGCGTCGCGCGCGCCGCACCGCCGCATC
>JBCCRV010000130.1:0-13230 GCA_039201085.1 Myxococcota bacterium
CAGACCGCTCTCCGAGGGACCAAACGGCTGCGCGCACGCCGGCTAAGTAGACCGGCGTGCAGGTTAGCTGACCTTGGTCGGTCGCTCGGATGGGGCGAGATCCAGGCGCGAGGACGAAGGACGGCTATTGCCATTCTAGGACGAGCAACGCAGAGGTCGTCGCAGGCCGGGCGGCTGAACAAAGTCAGCTAAACTGCACGCCGGGCTAGCCTCACCAAAGAGGTCTTCGGCCAAGTGAGTGCGGCCCAGGACCGTTCATCTCGCCGGCCCTCCTCCTTGATTATGCTTCGGCGCGTCCTGCGCGTGGGACGCCCACCGACTCGAAGCCGCTCATCCATCGATCAAGACCTCTCGAGGCCTTCCGCCGCCCAACGAAGTCGCGCGCAAACTTATTCGAAGAACCCAAGGAGTTCGACAGCGAGGGTGATGGTTGACGGGTCAAACGACTACGCGTTTCGGGCGACGTCGCCTTAGCTAAGACTCCACTCGACTACATTCCTCGGGTCCGCAGGACCCGCCAAGCCTGCCTTCAGCCTTGTTCAGCCGCACCCAGCGTCCCCACCCATTTCGACAGCGACCTAAGTGACGAAGGCAGGCGGTCCTAAAGCTGGGGGCCGCCGGCCAGAATGTCGGCGCTGGCGCCCTCTTGGTACTGGCGGAAGTTCTCGATGAAGAGACTGGCCAAGCGCTTCGAACTTTCGTCGTACGCGCTTCCGTCGCTCCAAGCGTCGCGCGGAAGCAGCGCTTCGGCGGGCACGCCCGGGCATTCGGTGACCGTTTGAAAGCCAAAGGTCGGGTCCGTAAGCTTCTTGGCCTTGGCGAGTTCACCCGAGTAGATTGCATCGACGATTGCGCGCGAGTAGGCCAGCTTGATGCGGTTGCCGGTGCCGTAGCCGCCGCCGACCCAGCCCGTGTTCACGAGCCAGACGTTGACGTTGTGCTTCGTCATCTTCTCCGCGAGCAGCTCCGCGTAGCGCGAGGGATGGAACACCAGGAAGGGCGCGCCAAAGCACGGCGAGAACGTCGCCTGCGGCTCTGTCACGCCCATTTCCGTGCCGGCGACCTTCGCCGTGTAGCCAGAGATAAAATGGTACATCGCCTGCTTGTCCGAAAGCTGGGCCGCAGGCGGCAGGACGCCGAATGCGTCGCAGGTGAGAAAGACCACATCGGTCGGATGGCCGGCCACGCAGGGGATCTTTGCGTTCTCGATGTAGTGGATCGGGTAGCTGCCGCGCGTGTTCTGCGTGATCGATGTGTCGTGAAAGTCGACGCTGTGGCGGTCGTCGTGCACGACGTTCTCCAAGACCGCGCCAAAGCGAAGGGCTTGGTAGATGTCCGGTTCCTTCTCGGCGCTCAGGTCGATCGCTTTCGCGTAGCATCCGCCTTCGATGTTGAACCCGCCGTCGTCGGTCCACACGTGCTCGTCGTCGCCGATGAGCAAACGGTTCGGATCGGCGGAGAGGGTCGTCTTGCCGGTGCCGGATAGGCCGAAGAGGATCGCCGAGCGGTCCGTCTTGGGATCGGCCGTCGCAGAGGCGTGCATCGAAAGGTGACCGCGCTTCGGCATCAGATAATGCATCAGCGTGAATACGCCCTTCTTCATCTCGCCGGCGTACTCGGTGCCGAGAATGACCATCGCGCGCTCTTCAAAGTTCACGTCGATGCTCGTCTTCGAGCTCATGCCTTCGGTGAGGCGGTTCGCCGGAAAACGGCCGGCGTTGTAAATGACGAAGTCGGGTTCGCCAAAGTCCTCGAGCTCCTCCAGCGAAGGACGGATGAGCATGTTGTGCATGAAGAGCGCGTGGTACGCGCGCGAGCAAATGACGCGGACCTTGATGCGCTCCTTCGGCTCCCATCCGGCGTAACCATCGACGACGTAGAGACGCTCGCACATGTTCAGGTAGTCGACGGCACGTTCGCGGTTGATCTCAAAAGTGTGGCTCTTGATGGGGAAGTTGACCGGGCCCCACCAGATGTCCTTCTGCGACGCCTCGTTCTTGACGATGCGCTTGTCCTTCGGCGAGCGACCGGTCTTCTCACCCGAGTAGGCGATCAGCGCGCCGCGGTCCGAAATGCTCGAGTCGGGCTCGTAGCGAATCGCCTCCATGTAGAGCCGCGCCGGAGCGGCGTTTCGGAGGACGGACTTGGCATCGATGCCGTGCGGTGAGAGGTCGAGAGTCATGGAGCGTTCTTATAAGAGGCTCGGCGCGCGCTGCCAAGGGCGTGGGCTCGAGGCGCCCCCTTTTCATTCATGGCGCACTGCGTCGACGTGCAGTTCGTCGGGTTTCCGGGCAGTCTTGGCGCGATGCACTCAAACCGTTTCCTGCGACTGGCTTCGCTCTTACTCGTCACGGCCTGCGGCGGTGCCCCGGCGGCTGCTCCGCAGGCCGCCGTGCCCGCGTCCGTACGTACGACGCCTCCGCCGGCGCCCGAAGCGCCGAGGCTCCAGGTGCATGCCGCCCCGGACACGAGCCGGCTGCAGCCCGTCGACGCCGAGCATTGGTTTAGTGGGGGCATTCGAGCGTCCGGATCAGGCGCATCGCTCGCGATCGCCGAGCACGCCTTTTCGATGCCGCTGGCCTTTGTCACGCGCGCGGCGTCCAGCTTCGTATTTCATCTCACCAACGGTGAAATCTGGCGCGGAGAGGCGTACCTGGCGCGGCCGAGCTATGTCGGCACCTTCCCGCGCGAACTGCCGCCCGTATCCACCACCGACGCCACCTACTTCGTGACGGTCGACGGCACGCTGATGCGCGTCGGCAGCACCGGCAGCGCGCAAGCCGTCGATGCGCTGGCAGACTACGTGTTGCGGAATGTCGTCATCTCGGCGGACGAGCTCTACGTTCAGGAAGCCGGCGATCTCTGGCTTCGCCGCGGCGCCCAAGGGTGGGAACGAACGCAGGAGCCCGCGCCGGCGACGCCGCCTGCGCTGCCCGAGTTCGACCACATCGCGCGCATTCTCGATCTGCTGCGTCAGCGCATGCCTCTGGGCGTCGCGGCGGGGCTGAGCCTCAACGAGGCGGGGCATCTCATCGGCCGCGGTCTGCACATTGCCGCGGATAGCGTGCGCACCTTCGACGAAGTTCCCGAACCACCGAACGTCGCCCAGTACTGGCTGATGGACACGGGCCGGGGCTTTCTCGCCATCGGCATGAACAACGACCCGGAAGTGGCCGTCAACACCTACTTGATCGACGCCGCCCAAGGCGAGTGGGAACGCCTTCCCGAAATCGATGGACGCCGACTCACGCCGCGCGGACGAGAGGCAAGCCTCGACGGTGAATCGATGGTGTGGCTATGCGGTGAAGGCGACATCTGTCGCTTCGACTTGGAGGCGAAGCAGATCAGCTTTGTACCGATTCAGTCCGGCCTGTTTGGTGAGCTCGTGCACCAAGGCGACGCCGCCTACCACCATGGGTACGGAACGCCCGGTGTGCTCCGCATTGCACTGCAAGACGGCACGCGCTCGCTCGTCGACGTGCCCACGCCGGAGCACGGCCGCGTGTGGCTGACGGCGACGCCGGAAGGGTTCATTGCCCAGAACATCGGTGACGCAGACGAGCCCGGCGCCGCCCACCGCTACGACGGTTCCACCGTGCAAGCGCTAGAACTGCCCGGTCAGTGCCGCTTGCTGGCACCCATCGGAGCGCCCTGGCTGCTCTGCGTAGGCACGGAAACGCTGCATGTCAGCGGCGATACGGGCCAGAACTGGCACCCACTCACCCTCCCGGAGAACGCGAGCCTCCAGTCGACACGTATGTTCGGCGGCGCGCCCGCGTGCCGCTACTCGGCCTGTCGCGTAGGCAGCGTGGTCGTGGCGCCGGAAGGCCTCATCGAAGAGCTGGGCACGTTTTCACTGCTGCCTGCCCAAGCGCCACCCACAGCGGCTCCCACCCCGTGGGAGGTCGCGGGCCTCGAGTGCATGTACCACTCGCAGCCGACGCGCATCGACCGCGGACGCGCCGTCGCCTTGGACGCGCGCATGCACTTTCGCGATGCGGAACGCTCGATTCGATGGAACGTGGCGCTGCCCGCTGGCGATACACCTTGGGAGTCGGACCTGACCTACCGCGTCTTTGCGCTCACCAACACCTTGGCGCTCTTCCGCTTTCGTGGATTTTCGCCCATCGCCCACACGCTGCCCCGCACGCACCTCGCCCATCGACGCGGCATCGTACCCTTCGAAGTGTGGGGTGCATGGTGGCGCGCGGAGCGAAGCGGTGACCTCAGCCTCCTCGACAGCTCAGGCTACCGACGCATCGATAACCGTGGCCAGGTGCACGAAGACCTCGGTCAGCGCGTAACGGCGGTGGCAACCAACGACGGGGCGCTCCTGCGCGCCGTTCCCGCCGGCAACCTTCGTTGGGCGCTCGTAGGCCCGGGCGACCAACGCCGCGTGGTGCAGCTTTCCGAAGCAGCCCTCGGCCTCTGCAACGAAGAGGATGAAGACGCCGAGCTGCTCATCGCCCGCGACCTGAACGGCTACGGCCGAACGGTCACGTTCCGCCTTTCGGCGACTCCCTGCGTCCGGGAGATCACGACGGACGAGCGACGGCTTACGGCCCGCGGTGGCGAGTGGTTCTTTGAGGACGGAACGAAGTGCGAAGTGCCCCAGCAGCCCTAGGGCTGCCGCAGCCAGTCCCTCGGGCTGCTCCTTGCCCTTGACCGTGCCCCTGCCCGTGCGCTTCCGATGTCGGGCGGCTCGTTGCATCCGCGCGGACCGCTTCGGGGCGCCCTGCACAGCATCGTGCTGCTTCTTCGCAGCATCGTGCTGCTTCTTCGTAGCGTCGTGCTGCTTCTTCGCAGCCTCATCTCCGCCACCGTACGAACGAGCTCACGGAGCTTCCCACTCGACAGAGCGCTCCTGGTCGTCATCCACGGCGGGCAGCCGTGCAAGGCTGCTCACCAAACGATACCCACAGACACATTTATCCCTCCTGTATCGGTGCTCTTGAACAACAAGGGGCCAGGGCGAATCTCAAACCGCCAGCGACAACCGCAAAACGCAGACCTCACACCGGAAGCCGCAGACGGCCACGCGCCAACCGCCAATCGCACACCGCCAACTTCCAACCGCTAACCGCCAACCACAAACTGCCAACCCTTCAACGAGGGCAAGGGCAAAGGCACGGGCACGGGGCGATCGGTCGCGCTTTGCGCTCCCTATCGCGGCGAAGCCGCGATATTCCCGCCATCCACCGTCATGACGGCGGCTGTCGTGCTGGGCGCCGTGGCGAGATAGAGGAACGCACGGGCGACGTCTTCGGCGTGCACTTCCTTCTTGAGCAGGTTGCTCTTGAAGTAGGCGTCGGCGCTGAGGCCGCGCGCGGCGGCGCGTTTTTCGACGACGTCTTCGGGTAGCAGTCCGGTGCGAATGCGGTCTGCATTGACGCAGCTGCTGCGAATGTCGAGCTCGCCGCCCTCGAGGGCGTACTGCTTCACGAGCGCCACGAGCGCCGCTTTGGGTACGGCGTAAGGGCCGAAGCGCGCGCCGGGGTTGAAGGCGGCCTTCGACGCATTGAAGAGCAGGAAGCCTCCGCGGCCTTGTCGGCGCATCACGTCAAAGGCGCTCGACGCCAAGGTCTGGTGCGCGAACAGGTTTACTTCGAAGCTCCGGCGAAAATCGTCCCCGGATGCTTCGATCGGTGCCTGAATGGCTACGCCGGCGTTGCTGATGATCCCATCGAGACCGCCGAAGGTCCGCACGCACGCGTCGACGGCGCCGCGCAGGGCCGCTTCGTTCGTTACGTCAACGGCACAACCGCTTGCACCGAGGCGCGCGAGCACGGGCTCCAGCTTTTCCGCGTCGCGATCGACCAGGAAGAGCTCGGCACCGGCGGCCCCAAACACCTCGGCGCAGGAAAGGCCAATGCCGCTGGCGGCGCCGGTGATGAACACGACGTGGCCATCGAGCGCGCGCGCCTTTCGCTTGCCAAGCTTGGCCTGTTCGAGGCTCCAGTACTCCATGTCGAAGAAATCGTCTTCGGTGATGACTTGGTACTGGCCGATCGCCTCGGCACCTTCGATCGTTTCGATGGTCTGCTCGTAGAGGTCCGCGGCGATCCTGGCGGCCTTTCGATTCGCGCCCATGCCGATCAGACCAAGGCCCGGAATCAGGGCTACGCGCGGTGACGCGTCGAGGGCGACGACGTCGCGACCGCTGCGCGCGCGCTGCCGCTCGACGTACGCGGCATAGTTTACGGCAAAGCTATCGACCCGCTCTTCGACGTGCGCGCGAAGCTCCTCGTCCGTTTGGGACGCCGTCAGTTCGAGAAGCAGCGGCACGCGCTTCGTACGAATCACGTGGTCCGGCGTCGGCGTACCGCGCTGCGAGACGGATGGCAGGTTCTTTCGGCGAAGGAACGCTTCGATCGCCGGGCTCTGACGGAGGTCAAAGATGTAGCGACGACCTTCGGCGACGCCGCAGCGGCCGCGAAGCACGGGCCCCACGCGGGCCATGTCGAGTGGTGCGGGCGTGATGCTCTTGGGCTGGGTCGCCTTCTGACGGGCTTCGGCGACGGCCTGTTCCGCCAGGGTCACGATTTCAATGTGCCGACGGTAGCTCTCCTCGGCCGTTTCGCCCCACGTGAAGAGGCCGTGATGAAGAAGCAGGAGCCCCTCCGCGTGCGGGTTCGCCTCGGCAACCTCCGCCGCGAGCTTCGCAAGATCAAAACCGGGCATGACGTAGGGGACGTAGCCGACGCGATCGCCCAGGATTTTTCGACAGACCGCTTCCGCCTCCGGCTGGTCGCTGATCGAAAGCGTCGCGTTCGCGTGCGAGTGATCCACAAACTTCGCGGGAAGAAACGCGTGGAGGAGCGTCTCGACCGATGGGTTCGGCGCCGATGCATCGAGCAAGCGGGTTCGCTGCGCGTTCACCATCGCTTCGTCGCTCAAGGATGCGCGTGCTCGAAGCTTGCGCAAACCGTCGAGGCGCACGGCAGGAAACCCCGCCGGCTCGATGGTCGCCAGATCCCAACCGCTCCCTTTTACGCAGAGAACATCCGTCGCTTCGCCCGTGTCGTCTTCAAGCACGGTCTTGACGGAGCAGTTACCACCGCCGTGCAGAACGAGCGTCGGCTCCGATCCCAGGAGCCGTGCCGAGTAGGTGCGAAGCGCAACGTCCTCATTCGAATAGGGCGCAGACTTCCATCGGGCGATCGCCTCGGCCGCTGCCCCGTCGTCGTAGCGGTTTTCCATGGGCGCGAGCATAGTCGAAGATGGAGCCCCGGCACGCGGGGAACGCAACGGGCGCACGCTTGCGTTACGCTGCGCCCATGAATCGTTTGCTTCCCGCTTTCCTTTTCGTTGGCGCGCTCATTGCCATCGGCTGCGGTGACGACTCGTCCGCGACCGACGCCTTGCCCGAAATGGGGGACATCGGAAGCGACGCGGACGCAGGCGACGTCGCAAGCGACGCGGACGCGGGCGACGTCGCGATCGACGCGGGTCCGGCCGAGCGCTTCGACCTGGGCGGCGGCCTGGCGGTCGAAGTTCAGGGCAACGCGCTCACCCTTCTTCGGGGTGAAGATGTCACCTTTGGCCTCGCGAACGGCCCTTCGGCGCTCACGTACGACCTGAACACCATCGGTGGTGCGGGCATCTGGAGCTTTCGCCGAATGAACACGACCCGCACCGCGCTCGCGCGCACCGGGACGACGCTCGATGGGGCCACCCTTCGCGTGGACTACACGGCCGACGACGGGACGAGCGCCGTCCTCGAAATCGTCGCCGAGGGCACGGAGCGCGTGCGCTTTCGCTTGCAAACCACTGCAGCGCCCACGAGCTGGGCCATTCCCGTACGCTGCGACGACGAGGGCACGTTCCACGGCTTTGGCGTTCAGTACAACGCGAGCGATCTCCGCGGCAGCGCCTTCGAGGTGCTTTCGCAGGAGCAGGGCATCGGCCGGGAAGGCGGCGCCCTTCGCGCGATCTCCGGCGATGAACATACCACCTACTTCGGCATGCCGTACTACCTCGATGCACGCGGCCACGGCGCCCTCTTTCAGACGGACGAGCTCGTCAGCGTGGACCTTTGTGCAGCCAACGCGTCCGAAGCCACCATCGACTACGGCGGTCCGGTTGAATGGGTCGTTTACCTCGGCCCCACGCCCCTCGACGTGATTCGACAGCTCGGCGAAGACCTCGGCGTTCCCGCCGCCCTACCCGACTGGGCCTTCGGCCTTTGGATCGGAAGCCAGGGCGGACGGGCCGCCGTCGAAGCGGAGGTGGACGCCGTCGAAGCCGCCAACATTCCCGTCGCGGCGTTTTGGGTGCAGGACTGGACGGGGCGCCGCATGAATATCGGCGGCGGCTTTGGCGTGCAGTACCGCTGGGAAGCGGACGAGGATTTCTACCCGGACCTCGCCGGCCTCGTTCGCGATCTACGCGCGCGCGGCTACCGCTTCTTGGCGTACGCGAATCCCTTCGTCGATCCCGCCCTGCCGAACCACTTCGACGAAATGGCCGAGCAGGGTTTTCTGGTGCGCAATCCGGATGGCGAGGCGTACCGCTTCGGCGCGCCGAACGGCGAAGCGGGCCATCCGGATTTCACGAATCCCGATGCGCGGGCCTACGTGGTCGACGCGCTTCGCGCGATGATTCGCGACTACGGCTTCGATGGCTGGATGCAGGATTTCGCCGAATGGACGCCGCTCGACGCCGTCACCGATTCGGGCGCGACGGGCCTCGCCTACCACAACCGTTTCACCGTCGAGTGGCAGTCCGTGGCCCGCGAAGCCTTTGACGCCGAGCGGCCGGCCGGCGACTACGCGTTCTTCGGCCGTTCGGGCTGGACGGGCGTTCAAGCCGTCGCGCAGATCCACTGGATCGGCGATCAGGAAGCCACCTGGACGGAAGAAGATGGCCTGCCAACGGTGGTACCCGGCATGCTCGGCATGGGCTTTTCTGGCCAACCCAACACCACGCACGACATCGCGGGCTTCAGCGGCGGCCCCTCGTCGAAGGAACTCTTCATGCGCTGGACCGAGCTCGGCGCCTTCACGCCGATCATGCGCACGCACGAAGGGGACCGGCGCGACGAAAACTGGTCCTGGGAAAGCGACGCGGAAACCACCGCGCACTTTCGGCGCTTCGCCCGCGTGCACGACGCCCTCTTCGCGGAGATTCGCGCCTTGGCGGACCGCGCCCAAGTCGATTCGCACCCGATGGTCGAGCACCTCATGCTCGCCTTTCCGAACGACCGGGAAAGCTGGAATATCGACGACCAGTACCTGCTCGGCGATCTGCTCGTAGCCCCCGTGACCGAAGAGGGCGCGACCACACGGGAGGTCTACCTGCCGGAGGGCACGTGGTTTCATGTGTGGACGGGCGAAGAGTTCGCCGGAAACCAGCGCATCACCATCGACGCGCCGATCGGATCGCCACCGGTCTTCAACCGCGGAAGCGACCGAACAGACCTGCGCGCCATCGAGTAGCGGACCCACGCGCTAGCGAATCGGCGGCGAAGCGTCCCGACCTCTCAACATCGAATGGCGGACCCATGCGCTAGCGAATCGCGCGCGAAAGGGCCCCGCTCTCAACCCAGCGCGGGCGGCGTGTTCAGGCGGGTCGGGCCCGTGGGGTCGATCCAGAACGCTAGATCGGCCCGGTCGCGGCGACGATCGATCGCGCAGACGGACGCCGTTCGAAACGCCGTCATGGTGGACGCGCCCAGAAGATGCCCCGCCAGCACACGGACTTTTGGTTCGTGGCTCACAAGCAATGCGACGGCGTTTTCGGGAAGGTCGTCCAAGCACGCGAGGGCCTGAGCCGTCGTGCCGTACTCGACGGCGAGCGGCGGGTGCGTCACCACGGCGCCTTCGTACCCGTTGCCTTCGACGACCAAATCCGCCGTCTGCACGGCCCGCACGAGCGGGCTTGTAAACACATGCGTGAGCGGCGCAGGAAGCGAACTATGAAGCACCTGCGCCACGGCGCGGGCGCGGGCGCGTCCCTCCGCCGTGAGCCAGCGGGTTTCGTCCGTCGGCGCCCCGTAGGGATCGACGGCCACCGAATGGCGCATGATCAGGATTCGCACTGCGCGACGGCTCAGCCCGCCGGGTCGAGGGTGCCTTCGGAGGGCTCACCCGCCGGCACTTCGCCTGCGCCGGGGTCTTCGGCCATCGGGTCGTCCGACGCGGGCTCGTCCGCCATGGGCTCATTCGACACGGGCTCGTCGCCGCCCGGTACTTCGCCGCCGCCGCCGCAGGTGCAGGTGTTGCCGCCGCTGATTTCCGTGCACGAGCAGTCGTCGCACTGGGCAAAGGTGCAGGCCTCTTCCACGTCCGCCCAGCATCCGTCTTCGCCATCCACGGTCTCGATGTAGCAGCCTTCGCCGCCGGACGAGGACGACTGGCCGGCGCTGTCGGAGCCGCCGCAGGCCAGGGCGGAGGCGAGAAGGACGAAGAGTGAAGCGTATCGCAGTTGTTGCATGACGCGCACGGAACCACGGAGGTGCCCACGCTGGCAAGCCCTTGCCAAGACGCGGCCGCCCGTGGGTTCATATACGCGCTGTCACCCGCACGGGAAACGGGCGGCAGGAGGAGGGGCAGAGGGATGGCGAGAGCATCATCGGGCCGGCTTTTGGCTTCGCAGGCGCACGAGACCCAAGGACCGCGACAAGCGGGGTGTCTGGCGCGGGGAACTTTCCGAGCCCTGACACGTCCCCGGAGACCGATGATCGACCGAACGCCTTCTCGCCTGGCCCCCGTTGGGGCGCTCCTTCTATCCCTCGCCCTTGGAGCCTGCGGCGGAGAGGGCCCGGCCACGACGACCGCCGGCTCGCCCCTGGCCACGCTGGAAGTAGTTCGAGGCGAAGGCGACTGGGCGCGGCTGGGCGCCGGCGAAGTGCCCTTCGAGGGTCCGGAACTCGCTCGGCTGCGCTTCGACTCGGGCCCGCGGGTGCTGCTGGAGAGCGCGACCCTTCTGCTTTCCGAAGAAGGCTTCGAGCTGCAGGAAGGGCGCGCCTTCGTCGACGCGGCGGCGGGCGACCGGCTCGACGTCAGCGCAGGCGGCTACGGGCTGACCCTTCAGGACGCACGCGTGTCGATCACCCCCGAAGGCGCGTACGTGGTGGCCGGCGTCGCCGCCGCACGCCGTCTCGAAGGCGGCGAACGGCTCACGATCGCTGCCGGCGAGTCGCTCACCTTTGCAAGCGGCGAGCAGGCGCCCGTCGCCCTCTGGCAGGACTGGACCGGCGGCCTTGCGCAGGCCGGACCGGGCCTTTCGGGCGAAACGGCCATCGGCGCCCTCGAAGGCCGCGTGCCCGATGAGATCGGCCGCGCGCGCTGGCCGCTGACGGTGCGCCGCCTCGATGTGCGCGTACGGGTCGTGAACGACTTGGCGATCACGGAAGTCGATCAGGTCTTCTTCAATCCGGCAAGCGAAGCCGTCGAAGGCATCTACCGCGTGCGCGTGCCCGAAGCCGCCGTGCTGGGCCGCTTCGCCGTCGACCGGAACGGTCGCATGGTCGATGGCTACGTGCGCGAAAAGGCCCAGGCGCGCCAGGCTTATGAGCGGCAGGTGTACCGCGGCTCGACCCTCGATCCCGCGCTGCTCGAATGGGTGGCGCCCGGCAGCTACAAGGCGCGGATCTACCCAATTGCGCCGGGCGCCGAGCGCCGCATCACGATTCGCTACGCCGAGTGGCTCGAGCGCACGGGCACGATCGGCGAAGACGCAGCGCGCGTGTACCGCTACCCGATGGTGAGCGCCGGTGAGGCGCCGCACATCGAAGAGCTTTCGCTCGAGGTGGACCTGACGGAAGCGTCTACACAAACGATCGTCGCCGGCCACGGCGCCGAAGTGGAAGACGGCGTCGTGCGCCTGCGCCAGAGCGACGTGCGCCCACGCGCGGACTTCGTGCTCGAGCTGGACGATGTGGGCGCACGTCCGGCCCAGGTCGCGTGGCGCGCGCCGCACCGCGCGCCCCTGCGCGACCCGAACGCCGGCGCCATGCCGGACGAAGACGAAGACGACTACCTCTATGTTCCCCTTCGCCTTCCGGACTCGCTGTTCGAAAATGCGGGCGGCGAAACGGGCGCGAATGCGGGCCTCAACCTCGTCGTCGTCGCCGATGTTTCCGCCGCGACCGAGGGGCGCGAGCTGGAACTCGGTCGGGGCTTTGTCGAATCGCTCGCCGCGCACCTCGGCGAAAACGATCAAATCGCCATCGTGGCCAGCGACGTAGGCCTGCGCGGCAGCGCCGAGCTCGGCGCTGCTTCGCCCGAGCGCGTGAACGGATTGCTCGAAGCCTTGGCACGCGAACCCTCCGGCGGGGCGTCGGACCTCGGTCGCACCTTTGAGCAGGCCGCGGCCCTCGCCAGCGCAGGCGAGCGCAAGGGCGTCGTCATCTACGTCGGCGACGGCGCGCCCACCGTCGGCGAAACGGCCAGCGGCGATCTGCTCGAGCGCATCGAGCGTTTACCAAGCGCCCTGCGCGCCTACGCCGTGGCCGTCGGCGGCGAGAGCGCCCTCGACCTCCTCGCCTCCGTCACGCGCGGCGGCGGCATGGCCCTACGCGTTGAAACGCTCTCCGGGGGCGCCGAAGCGGCGCTGCGCATTCTCGGACACGCGCGCCGCCCGGCGGCCCAGCGCGTGCGCATCGAGCTCAGCGCCGACCAGGTCTTTCCTCGCCGGCCCGTCGACGTGGTGCAGGGCGCCGTGCTTCCGGTCGTGGCCCGCGCGTCCGAAGCGACGCCCACGACGATTCGCGTTCGCGGCGGCCGTCGGTGCGCCTTGCGCTTGGACCACGGGCGGCGGCGGCGCCATCGGGGTTCCTGCGGGCGCGACTGCTTCCGGTTCCGGCTCAGGCTCGTAGTCCAACTCGGATTCCTCCATCGCCACCTCTTCCGGTGGGGCCGCCGCCGACGTTGGCCGAACGTTGCCCCCCTCATAGTTCGACTCGTCGACGCTCCCCATCGGCGCTTCCGATTCGGCCGAGTAGGTGCAGCCCGTCATGCTGAGCAGTCCGAGAAGCGGCGCAGCCATGGCCGGCACCGGGCGCTCCCGTGTGCGTAGCGCGTTGCGCGCGTGAATCGAATCGCTCCAGGGCGCGCGATCGCCCAGGCGGGCCATTTCGGCGGCGCTCGGCACGTAGAAGCTCGTGAAGGGCGTGATGAGGCCGTAGCGCACGCCGAGGTCCGCCACCTCTTCGCGCCGACCGCCGCCGAGAAGAAGTTGGCGGAGGCGCTCACCGGCCCATCGAAGGCGCAAGTCGCCCTCGTCGAC